>CAKJYC010000001.1 GCA_918244965.1 Clostridiales bacterium
GCCAAAGATCCTGAACTACATTCTTTTCTTTTGTGCATAAGCCTTCCTTGCCAATAATAGCTATTACAGGCAAGTCAATAATTTCGTATTTCATCATTTCTCCTCCTGCATAATTCAGTTCTTGTTCCCACAAAAAGGAATTGATCGTACAAATGACATGTCACTGATTTGCTTTATTATTCTTTTCCAATCATCCCGCACAATCATCTGGGATACCCCGCCGGCAAAGCCAAACATTTCACATGCGTTCAGTGACTCGATTTCAAGACCAAGGAACATTGAATCGAAAACGCTCAGCAGATCACCATGGGAAACGATAATGATGTTTTCGGAATCTTCTGCCATCACCTGATCGAAAAAGGGCTTCAGCCTGTTCCATTCAGCACGTCGGCTTTCTGCATCAGAGAAAAGACGGTCATCAATTGTCTTTTCATCGCATTCCAGATTTTCCCGTAACCATTGTACAGATTTTCCGCAGCATCGTCCGAGATTACGTTCCCTCAATTCCTTTCTCACGATCGGTTCAACCCGAAACCGGGACGCGATGCTGTCGGCAGTTTGTTTTGCCCGTTTTAGGTCAGAAGTATATAAAATGATTTCTTTACCATCCAGCTCCTGCTTCAGCTTTTCGGCAATTTGATCGGCCTGCTGTTTCCCTAAATCTGTCAGATTCCAGTCCGTCCATGAACCTACCATACCATTGGTATGGTGCTCAGACTGCGTGTGCTGAACGGTGTAAATTCTTTTCATTCAATCCCCCCGAATCAGGTTGTAATGCATCGTCAGTTCAAAAATGTTTCCCGATTTTCCATGCCGACAGGTATCCCGACAAATCCCGATTTATCGGAGCTATTCTAACACATATTTCAACATTACGCAACGAAAAAGCACAGCCGACCGAAACCGACTGTGCTGTTGAAAATCCCCTTGACAAATCTCCTCTGAATCCGCGTTCTTCGGTCGGGAGGCTATACTGGCGTATGCGACCGGCCGAAAACGCGGATCGTTTGCGGCGAAATCATAAAAAGAAAAGGCGTTTTGCGCCTTTTCATCCAACAAATATGGTTCTGTAAAACCTCGCCGCAAACGGTCCGGCCCCTTATGCGACAGCCTGCTTACGCCTGGTTGCGGAGCTTGGTCAGCCGCCTGGACTTGGATTCCAGTGCAGCGATGCTCTCCTCGGAGGGAATGTCGTTCTTGCCGGACTCGATGAAGTTCCGGAGCACGCCGGTCAGCACGAACGGCTTGACAAACACCGAATGGAGAATGCTCCACATGATCAGGCCGATGATCACGGCCGCCACGATGGGCAGCGTCTGCGGGTTCCGGATCAGGTCCGCAGCCCAGCCGGTCTCGGTGACATGCTCCGCGACCTTGGCGGAGAGGGTTCCCCAGAACGCCTGCTGTCCGAAGATCGCATAGAAGATCCCGCCGAACACGCCGCCGATCGCAAGCAGGGAAACGAAGCCCATACCGAAGATGCGGCCCATGTTCTTGAAGAACGTCTTGCCGTGCTTGAAGTACACCGCCGCGCCCTCGCAAGCCGCCCTTGCGGGCTTGACGTCCTTGCGGTAGAAGACCCAGCCGAGGCAGCAGTCGCACAGATAGTTGACGATCGTCTGCATTGCAGAGCTGACCGCGCTGCCGACCGCGCCGCCGGTGTCGCCGCCGATGCTCTGACCGAGCTTGGTGACGCCTCTGCCGAGCTGGTTGAAGATCCCCTTGATCGCGCCGGTGATCGCAAAGAACGCGAGGATCGTGGTAAAGCGTTCCTTCACGACCTTCTTGCCCTCCGCAATCACGTTGTCGGGCAGCTCGCCTTCCGAAACGCCGCGCGTCATCATCGCGATCTGCGCCGCCTTCAGCTTATAGGAAAGGAACATGGATACCAGGATCATCAGCACAAGGCCGACGACTCCGCCGATCAAAAGGCCGATCGGCGCGTTATTCTGCTTGTCGCCGATCATGTATCCGAGCGTTCCGCATCCCAGCAGCAGCACCAGGGAAATGATATCCCAGAACACGCGCCGCAGGGAGAAGCCCAATGTTTTCTTGTAGATTTCTTTGTTTGTCATGGTTGTCTCCTTTTCTTTATGCGAAACCATAACCATCCCCAAATGTTATGCTTTCTTCTCTTTTTCGTCCTTCTGCTTTTCGCGGTACCGCGCCAGCCGGACGTCAAGGATCCACGCGACGAGCAGGATCAGCAGCATCAGCGGCGTCCAGCGGTCGATCAGGACCATCGGCAGGCGCATATCCTCCGTCAGAATGAACGCAACGATCGCCGCGATCAGGCTCAATGTGCTGCCGACGGCGCCGAAGCGGAACCGTTTGCGGAACGTATCGAGCTTCTCGTATGTAACCGCATCGGTCGGGTCTGCTGCTGCGGCTGCCGTCTCGTTCGCCTGCTTCATCAGCTTTTCACGCTTGTACTTGTCCTTCAGATGCAGCAGCGGGCAAAGCAGATAGCCGGTCAGGATCACGCAGATCAGATTGACAAGCGCCCATACGTCGCGGCCCTGTCCGTCCGGATCGAAGAAGTCATGCTCCTCCGGCTCCGTCACCGGTATGCGTTCCGGCGGTTCCGACGGCGGCGGCGTTTCCGGGACCTCCGGCGTGGCGCTCGGCTCAGCCGTCGGTGCAGGTGTGGTGACCGCGTCCTCCGGCGTCATACAGAGCACGACCAGTCGGCCGTTCGTCTCCGCGTTCATGCAGGTGGACAGCGCGGTGATCTTCCACGCGCGCGAGGCTGCCTCCTCGTCGTACCAGCGCACGGTGGTGCTGTCGCTCGGATGCGTCAAAAAGTAGATGATCTCCTCAACCGTGCGCTGCGGCCCGGTCGTATAGATCTGGCTCTCGTACGCGTCGGTGATGATGACCGCGAACACTTCGAGCGGATAGCGCGCTTCCTTGCCGATCAAAATGCCGAACTTATGCGACAGGATGTAGTCCTCGTCCAGATACTTGTCGAGGGCGCCGAACATCGCGCCGTTGTCCATGTGATGGCCGTAGATCAGGTTGTACTTGTCGGTCAGATCGCGCGTATTGCCTGCGGAAAGGTAGATCGCGCCGGCAAGGCTGACCTCGCCGTACGCATCGTGGCTCGCGTAATACAGCTCGTCGTTGCCCTGTACGACCGGATGGTCGATGCTCGTATCGTACAGCGTGAGCCATGCGCGATAGTCCGGGTTGATCGCGGAAAAGTCCTCCGCGCCGGGCTCCTGCTCCTCCACGACCGGGGGCTTGTATTTCTGCACATCCCAGGTCGACGTGAACGCCTGATTCTGCGTATAGAAGGTGTGGTACAGAACGTAACCGGAATAGATGATCAGAGCCGCCGCAAAGATACCGGTGAAGATCGCCAGCAGCTTTGCGCCGACCGTGCCTGCCGCGCCGAGAGCAGCCGGCGCGAATACTTTTTTGAATCCGGATTTGAGTTTATCCACCCGACTGCCCCTCCTTTCCAGTCAGAATCAGATCAATAGAATGCGTGAAATGCGGATCGTACCGTCTTGCCCATTCGTGAAGGATCCTTCACGATTCCACAGTACGCAGCGTACGCTTTGCTGCATAAATGCCTTCGCGCGGCGTTTTCGGGGCGCCGAGGTCGTCGCCCCCTACGTCCGTTCAAAAGAATACTGCGCTGCGGTTGCCGGGTATGAATACCTTGTCTGCGCGGCGTTTTCGGGGCGCCGGGGGCGCGGAGATGAGCGCCCGCAGTGCGGGATGAAGCGAATCGAAGCGCGGGTCGAACAGGATGCAGAAGGCAGCATGGTACGCGCGATGGTACGCGCGGGAAGCGTGCGAATTACCGCCGTAACGAAGCGTAAGCGGAGTGGAGCTTGTGGAAGCGTGCGATCTACCTCTGTAATGAAGCGAAGCGAAATGGCCAGCGACGCGCTGCGACCATGTGAGACCACGGGTCGTCGCCCCGTCCATACCCATGCAGACGCAGCGGCGGAAAGTGATCCTTTTACAGATTGATCCGTCTTGCGATCGTGACGACAAGGCCGAGGATCTCGTCCTTTTTCACGGGGCCGAAGCTGCGGCTGTCGCGCGCCTCCGCGCGCTGATCGCCGAGTACAAAGTATTCGTTCTCGCCCAGCGTCAGCGGATAGACCGGCGCCGCGTCGCCCTCGTAGGTCGTGCCGTGATAGAAGATCGCGGGCTCGATCAGCGGGTTGCCGTTGACGATGACCGCGCCGTCCGTGGTGACCTCGACCGTGTCGCCCGGCACGGCGACCACACGGCTGATCAGCTGCGTCTTTTTGCCGTTGGCGTCGGGTTTCTGATACACGATCACGTCCTGAAACTTCGGCGTTTTATCCAGCCGGTAGTACATGACGAAGTCGCCGGAGTCGATGCGCGGGTACATATCGCCGTTCGGCATATGCGTCAGGCCGATAAACACAAAAAAAAGCACCCAGACGATCACGAGGAACACCAGCAGCCGCAGTATGAAGAACTGATACTGCTTGACACCCCGTTCGCGGTGTTTGACTTTTTTTTCAAGCTGTTCGCCCTCGGAGGGCGTTGTTTGCGTGTTTACTGCTTCCATGAAGGTCCTCCTTCGCTCAAATGATGCGGGCGTTCCCTCGTACTGTCCATGATGCAATGACTGCTGCTCCATAGCGGCTTCCCCTTGAGGGGAAGCTGTCGCCGCAGGCGACTGATGAGGTGTCTCTGCTTTACAGATCGGACAAACGTGCCTTGTTTGTTGTCCCTGCCACCTCATCCGATCCCTTCGGGATCACCTTCCCCTCAAGGGGAAGGCCGCATCGTCTCCGATTCTTCGGCTTATCCGACCCGGACGGCTTCGCATAGCAAAGCCGTCCGGACAGAGTGTATTGCATACTGTTGTGTGTCATCGCGGTATGCCGGATGACGTCGTTCGGACCGTTTTGCGTCCTTTGAGACTTATTCCTCAACCTCGCGGCGACGGCGCACCATAGCGAGCACCAGCACGAGACCAACGGCCAGGATCAGCATGAACGGCGCAACGCGGACAACGATACCCGTCGGGGAGATCTGGCTCAAGGTATTGGTGACCTGAATGGCAACGTTGCTGTCTGCAGTCGGAGCAGTAGACTGCGCATAAATTGCAGTTGCATTCTGTGCCATGGTTGCAGTTTTATTGTCGGCAGACTTGGCAGATGTGCCGCCTGTCCACTCAACAGCTGTTGCTGCGTTGCTTCCGATTGCTTCGGTCGCGGTTGTCGCATAAGTGGTTCCGACAACATCGTTCGTTTCTGTTACCGTCACTTTTGTGCCGTTAGGAATACCGATATACTTAACCGTTGCGCCATTCGCAATGGTAGGAGTACCGTCTTTGTCAGCTGTTCCGACCGCATCTGCACCGCCGACCTTTTGAAGCGAGGTAGAGATAGTCGTTCCGTTCACAGAAGTGGCAGTGTTATCTGTCGTAGACTGGACAGTAGCATTGCCGGTTTTCTCAACTGCAAACTGGAATACTCCGGTTGCACTGCCTGCGGTCCACGTTGCATCAAACGGGAACTCATGGCTGTTCATTGTGAGGTCGCCGGACAATGTTTTGCCGATCGTAAGGTTGTAGGTACGATACTCGTCAGCAGTGAGAGGAGTGCCCCCAACCGTTTCGGATACAAAACCGTTTGTTTTCTGGGTGGACGGTGTGACTGCCGTAGTGCCGCCTGCATTACTTGCAACGCTTTCCGGGCTGATGCAAACATAACCGTAAATAATCCACTGCGCAGCGGTTGAGCCATCTGTATAAAGGTCATAAGCATCGTCATCAACATTGCTTCTCATAACATATACGTCAAGATAACGGACATTGCCAATACCGCCATCGGTGACACCGGATGTAGTATATGCTGCTGCGGTCTCAGTAAGCTTATAACGATAGATGCCCGGCTGCGTGAAAACAACATTCGCAAAGTTGATCGCCAGATTCTTATAGTTTGCTACGCCTGCAGCCGAAGCATCCAGAATATCGGCATTCGTCCATGCAATGGTATTTGCCGACGTGCCCGTCATTGTGACATTTGTCGTGATTCCGGCATTTACGGTTTCAGTAGTCGCAAGAGCAGAATTATGATCGCCGGGTGCGTCGGTAACCGTCACCAGTTCGGATCCGGAAGCAGCTGCAATCGCATATGTATAGGTAATTGCAGGGCCATAAACAAATGCTTCATCCGGATTGAAAACCGTAATCTCTTTTTTAATGTTGATTGTCTTATCCTGTGTTGTCGGCGCGTCAGGACTCGTATAGCCGCCGACTTCACCATCGGTCAGTGTGGCATCTGCCACCGCAACCGCCGCGATGCTCAGAACGAGCGTGAGTGCGAGGACGATCGCGCCAATTTTCTTCAGTACGTTTTTCATCTTGTAACTCCTTTCATTGTTAAACACACTTGTGTAGTTTCTATATAAAACCGCAGCGGACGGATCGCCGCTGTTTTGCGCGACCGCCGATCATCGGTATTATCCGAAGCGCTTCGGCAGGAAGGCTGCTATACCATGGTATGCGCGATCTTCGCATGCAGACCGGGTATCGGCAAAAGTATATCCCTCCCCACTTATAGCAAGATTATTATACAAGGTCGAGCGTCCACAACCGTGACAGAAAATGCCGGATTTTACAGAAAAATCAAAAAATTGTATACAATTCACAAAAAAATTCAGCCCTGCACAGCGCGTTTGCATATGCAGGGACGCAGGCAGCACATCAACGGATCGCAGGGGGCGACGACCCGTGGTCTCACATGGTCGCAGCGCGTCGCTGACGCTCCTTCTGCTTCCTGTTCGACCCGCGCTTCGATTCGCTTCATCCCGCACTGCGGGCGCTCATCTCCGCGCCCCGTGGTCTCACATGGTCGCAGCGCGTCGCTGGCCATTTCGCTTCGCTTCATTACAGAGGTAGATCGCACGCTTCCACAAGCTCCACTCCGCTTACGC
>CAKJYC010000002.1 GCA_918244965.1 Clostridiales bacterium
AACTCTTTTGGAGAACTATCTTGCAAAGGATCTCGGCTGGAACGAGTATCTTGTTACATTCATCAATATGTTCCTGAACCTTGCGACCGAGTTCCCCTTCCAGCGCTTCATCGTCTTCCGCAAGTCCATCGACACCAACGATCTTGCGAAGAAGGAAGAACAACAGGCTGAGGAACAGAAGGAACCGCAAATCGCGGAATCATCCGAGCAGCAAGCGGAAGCGCGGACCGAAGCCTGATCCGCTCCCCCGTCCCTTTCGCAGTATTACAAAAGAAAAGCGCCCTTGCAGGGCGTTTTCTTTTGTGAAAGAAAGCGTAAAAGTGCGCCAAACCATAGAAAGAACGCCTAAAAGCACACCAGCTGGGGTCCTGCAAACGAGTTTTCTTTCGAACTATCTTCTCCGTCCTTCTCTATGGAAAAAGTATCCGAGGTTGATCCTGACCTCTCTGCGGCCAATATCATTGTTTGTATAGCAGCAAGTATCAAATCCGATTAATTCAAACCCTTGATGAAGATAGAATCCGATTGCATTTGTATTACAGGATTGCGTCTCTAAAATGATGGCACGCCTTTTCTGCCGGAGAGCAATTTCCTTTGCTTTATCCATCAGCCTTTTTCCGATGCCTTTATCTCGAAGCGCGTCGCTCACCCATAATTCTGTAACCATGAGTCTGTTCGACCACTCCTCGGGACATATTTCAATACAAGCCATCATTTCACCGGCTTCACTCACAATACCGTAGGCTTCCGCCTCTTCCCAATAATCCTGATAAAGTGAATCAGGGAAATCATATTCCTCCGGCGTGTGAACGATCTCCTCTTTTGCCGGTTTCTTGACAATAGAGACCGTGCATCCATCGCAATTTAACGGGCTAATCTCAAAGTCATAATAGCTGTCGTTTCTGGTGGTCAGGGGTATGATTGTGCCTTTCCACTGCTCTTTAGGCAATGCGACTATATCATAATGCATGTTCCCTTTTCCTCCGCAAACTTCGATTTATCGAGGAGATTATACCACGACAATTCGCATGAAACAACAAGAAAACCTCTTTTGCTCCGGTAGGCAAAAGAGGTTTCTTTGATGTGTAAGAGCGTCAAAATGATACATAGCCCATAGAAAAAGCGCCAAAATGATACGCGCCGAACGCCTCTGCAGACGGGAATTTATCTATTTTAATGTTAATTCGATTTCAGCGAGTATATCCGTAATCGCGTTGATCCTTCCGGTTTTCGTAAAGCCCATACGGCAATAAAGCCTTTCTGCGTTTACGTTGTTCTCAAGGATCCATAATGAGGGAGTATCCGGACATTCACCGATTGCAAACTGCAGCAATTTCGTTCCATATCCCCTTTTTTGTTTTTCCGGGAGAACATAAAGATCCTCGATCAAACTGTCCGTTACAGAAACGACACCCACAGGATCTTCATCTACAAGCATAAAGAACTTGGTTCCTTTATTCATCTTTTCGCGTATGTACCTCAGCTGTCGTTCGGGTGAATGGATTTCTATAAATTCCGGAGTACAAAAACCTCTATGTGATTCCCTCCAGGATATGGAGTGGATAATTGCTGCATCCATTATATTCTGTTCGTTTACAGGAATTATCATTCTCGCCTCCATAAATCCCGATTTATCGAAATGATTATACCATGCATCTTTTTTAAACACAAGAAACCTCTTTTGCCTTGGCAGACAAAAGAGGTTTCTTTGATGGTGCGATTGGCGGGATTTGAACCCGCAAGGTTTCCCCGACGGATTTTAAGTCCGTTGTGTATGCCGTTCCACCACAATCGCATCGGATATTATTGTACACGGATTTCGGCGTTTGTCAACCGCTAAAGCGACAGGATCGCGCCAAGCGCGCCGCCTGCAAGGATGTAGAACAGCGGATGGATCTTCGCCGTTTTTTTCCAGAACGCGAAGAAGGTGAACACACCGTAGATGCCGAGCTTCAGAAGCGAATACCAGTTTGCCGTAAAGCTGAAGCGCAAAAAGTTCGCCTTGACGCCGAGCGAGGTCAGAAGCAGAGAAAAGCCGGCCGCCGTAATGAGACCGATCGCCGCAGGCCGCAGGCTTTTGAACAGGCTCTGCACAAGATGCGAATCGGAATACTTTTTGATCGCCTTCGCGACCAGTATAATGATGATGACCGACGGTGTAACAAGGCCGATCGTCGCAAGGATCGCGCCTGGGATCCCGCAGACAAGAAAGCCGACGTAAGTTGCGGCATTGACGCCGATCGGGCCGGGCGTGGATTCTGCGATCGCGATGATGTTGGCGATCTCCGCCTCTGTGATCCAACCGTACGCTGCGCCCATCTCGCGGATGAACGGCACGGTGGCAAGCCCGCCGCCGACCGCGAACAGTCCGGCTTTGAAGAACTCGAAGAAAAGGAGTCCGAGATTTGCAAGGAAGATCAGCATCGCTTCAGCCCTCCCCACGCAAGCCCGACGATCGCCGCGCCGAGCACAACGAACACCGGTGAGATGCCGCCGACAGCGACGAACAGAAACGCAAGCAGAAAGATCGCGAAGGTCGTGACATTCGTAACCGTCTTTTTGAACAGCTTATATACCGACGCGGTGATCAGCGCGCACACGGCGAGCCGGATCCCTGCAAAGATATGCGCGACGATCTCATACTGCATCAGGCCTTTGAGAACGGCAGCGATCAGAGTGATCAGAATCATCGGCACGGTGATGACGCCGAGCGATGCGACGATCGCGCCTATGACGCGGCGGACCTTATAGCCCACGAACGTCGCCGTGTTGATCGCTATGACGCCGGGCGTACACTGCGCGACCGCCATATAGTCGGTCAGCTCGTCCTCGGTGATAATCTTGTTGCGCTCCACAAGCTCGCGAATCAGCAGCGGCAGCATGGAATAGCCGCCGCCGATCATCAGCGAACCGATTTTCAAAAACATCAGATACAAACGCCAGAGGCTCATCCGATCCCTCCCGTATATCCTGCGATAAACGCGTAAAAGTAGGCAAGCCAGCCTGCGCCGAGCAGTACCGTGATCAGCGTGTCGATCCAGCGGTTTTTGACACGCGCGGCAAGTGTGATGACAAACGGCGCCGTCATGGTAACGATCCGCGCGGTGTCGCCTACCCGGCCCGTTGCAACGATCACCGGAAGCGTAACTGCCATCAGCAGCACAAACGCGGCGGAAACGGTCCCGTTTGCGAGCAAGAGCATCAGAATCGCGAACACCAGATACAGCAGCTGCGGAAGATACGTTCCGCAGAGAATCGCACTCGCGTGGTTTCCGACGAACAGGGATTGGTCAAGCGCTGCGTCCGCGAAGCGGTTCAGGCCTTCGACGCCGACGCCCGGCATTCCGATCGCATAACGGTACAGCGACATGCCGTCACCGAAGCGAAGCTTCGCATAGAGCATGACCAAACCGACGCCGATCGGGATCAGCAGGATCGAAGCGCCGTTTGCGATCTGCCGCATAAAATAGCCCTTCCCCATTTCCCGGTTCGAGCGGATGTTGCCGATCAGATAGTTGATGAACGTCACGAGGATCGGGAAGAACAGCAGTACGCCGAGCGCATGCGTCAGCGTCGCAAGCATGGCAAATACGTTCGCGAGAATGAACCGCTTCCTGCGCAGAAACAGCAGGCACAGGATCGAGAGCAGCAGAAACAGTCCGTCCGACACCGTCCCCATCAGGACAAAGGAGAACGGCATCAAAAGGAAATAGCGGACCGATCGGCGCGCGATCCTTCGGTCGAAATCAAGCTGCACCAGATAGTACAGCGCCACGACGGCCATCGCCGTGAATACATACGATGCGATAAACCGTGCATGATTGAAGTTGAAGGTGAAGATCCAGAAGATGCGCGAGATGTAGTCGTACAGCGGAAATGCAGTCTCTACATGGTAGAAGTCCAGCCAAAGGCGCTGCACCTCGAAAAAGGTTCCGGTCGTATAGCCCGACAGTGCGAAACGCGTAATATACGTCAGCGGAAACTCGAACAGCCTCACGATCAGTACCAGCAGAAACAGCTTGCCGAGTTCGCGTGTGCCGCATCTTCGGAACGTGCGGTCGCCCTCACGAACCAGATGCTCCTCCGGCTCTCCGATCAATACAGATACAAGGGATGGAATGAAACGTACAAGCGCGGCGCCGAAGAACACCGTAAGCAGCGCGCTGAGAGCGATCGATTCCCAGTAGCGCGGCATCTTCGCATACAGAGAAAGACCGTACAGGAGAGCGAGCACGGTCAATACGGATATTTGTATGCAAAGATTCAGGATGTTTCTTCTGCGCACGGACTATTACTGCAGAGCCTTCGGTTTGCCGAAGATCTCGGAATACAGGATCCCTTTCAGAATGTTGTTCGGTGTAAAGTTCAAAAGCGTCCCTTCGGATGCATTTGCGGTCTGCTGTGCATGCGGATCGTCCGAACGAAGCGCGCACAGATCATGCTCCGGATGCATCTGCTTGGGGTTCACGGGACGCGGGACGGGCGGTCCTTCCATCACGACAGGCTCCGTTTTTCTCGGCGCGGGAGACGGTTTCAACGTGCTGTTGAACGGAGCGGGCGCTGCGGCCTGCCGTGCAGGACCTGAGACCTGCACGGTAGGACGTATCACAGGACGCGGCTGCTGTGTCTGAACGGGCGGGACGGTCGTCTGCGCCTGCTGTTCACGCGCCTGCCGCTGCGCTTCCTGCCGCTTTTTCTGTTCCGCCGATCGCAACGCCGTAACGACTATGGATATGATTATCAGCGGGATTAAAGCAGCAAAGCCCATGGTTTATTTCCCTTTCGAATCCTGCGCAGGCGTCGCGGACTTACCGATGGCCGTACGCATTTCGGTGTCGGACATGATGTTCTTCATGTTGTAGTAATCGAGTACACCGAGCTTGCCGTCGCGAAGCGCTGCGGAGATCGCCTGCGGGACCTCTGCCTCCGCCTCGATGACGCGTGCACGCATGCGCTGCACCTCTGCGATGTTCTCCTGTTCCTGCGCGACTGCCATGGCGCGGCGTTCCTCCGCCTTTGCCTGCGCAATACGCTTATCGGCTTCCGCCTGGTCGATCTGCAGCTGTGCACCGACGTTTCTGCCAACGTCGACGTCTGCAATGTCGATCGAAAGGATCTCAAACGCAGTGCCTGCGTCAAGGCCCTTGGAGAGAACGGTGCGGGAAATGGAATCCGGGTTCTCAAGGACTTCCTTGTGGCTCGATGCGGAACCGACCGTCGTGACGATACCCTCGCCGACACGCGCGATGATCGTTTCTTCGCCTGCGCCGCCGACCAAACGATCGATGTTGGCGCGGACCGTGACCTTCGCCTTTGCGCGAAGCTCGATGCCGTCCATTGCAACCGCTGCAATGATCGGAGTCTCGATGACTTTCGGGTTGACGCTCATCTGCACGGCGTTCAGCACGTCGCGGCCTGCAAGGTCGATCGCGCAGGAGCGTTCAAAGTCCAACGGAATGCCTGCGCGCTGTGCTGCGATCAGGGAGTCGACAACGCGGTTCACGCTTGCCTTGCCGCTCGATTTGCCGCCCTTTGCAAGGTAGTGCGCTTCGAGCTTGTTCATCGGGATCTTGAGCCCGGCCTTGGTCGCCTTGATCATCGGATTGACGATGTCGGCGGCATTGACCTTACGGATGCGCATGCCGATCAGCTGGAACAGACCGATGCGCACGCCGCTTGCGCTTGCGGAGATCCACAGTCCGAGCGGTACAAATGAGAAGAAGATGATCAGAAAGACGACGACTGCTGCGCCGATGATCCAGGGGATGAATGGTTCCATACTTGCCTCCTAATTTAATGTATCGTTTTGAACAGGTATACAACGCCCATAATGAGCAGAATTGCCGCAGGAATCGCAATCAGCAGAATAAGCCACTGCTTGCGGACGGTTTTCGGATCCGCCTTCGCCGGTTCATCCGAAGGCTCCGGAGCGATGACGCCGCATTTCGGACAAACGTCCGTCGTGTACAGCACGCCGCATTTCTTGCAATACTTCATTTGACAGTGATCTTGGTCCCGTCGACGGACAGCACCGTGACCTCGCTGTTCTTATCAATAAAGGTTGCCTGTGTTTCCACGGAGTACCGCGTACCGTCGATCAAAGCGATCCCGCTCGGCCGAAGCGGCGTCAGAGCCGTGCCGGTCTTGCCGATCAGGTGCTCCAGCGAGCCGGAAGACGGTTTGACCGCTTCCGCTTCGATCCGCTCCTTCAGAACGATCGGCGAACGGAACAGCATGCCTTTCTTCAAGGACAGCATGAACACGATGACCATCGCAATCAGAATCACACCGAGAACCGCCGTGACCAGGATCGCAACAAGCGGCTTGTTGCTCACGAACTGGATCACGCAGACGGAAATGAGACACAGGACGCCGCAGATGCCGGAAATGCCGAAGCCCGGCATAAACAGCTCAGCGATCAGCAGCGCCAGTCCGAGCAAGCTCAGCACGAGGCATGGAACCCAGAGTGCGCCGAAAACAGTTGCCATAGCCTTACCTCCCTTTTGTTCTGCGAATAGTATACCATAGTGAGATTGCAATGAAAAGGCTTTTTTGCAATTGTTTTTTTGCCTATATATGTTATAATAGCGAAATAGGAGGTTCTAATGATCCGATTGCTTGCAAAATGGTTTATCCGCAAAAGAGCGGACGATACGCCGGAGCGCACACGCAGCGCGTACGGCGTGCTTTCCGCATGCTTCGGAATCTTCCTGAACGTCGTTCTGTTCTCAATCAAGCTGCTGTTCGGGCTGATTGCGCATTCTGTTTCTCTGAAAGCAGACGCGTTCAACAATCTCGGCGATGCAGGCTCCTCTGCCATCTCACTTTTCGGGTTTCGGCTTGCCGCAAAGGATCCGGACCGCGATCATCCGTACGGGCACGGCCGGTTTGAATACCTGACTGGCCTGTTTGTCTCCGTTGCGATCCTGCTGATGGGTGCAACACTTCTGAAAAGCTCGATCGAAATTATGATTCACGGAGGCGCGCCCGCTTATGCAGAGCATTTTGTGCCATCGGTCTGCGTAATGGCCGCGGCGATCGCAATCAAGCTCTATATGTTTCTGTATAACCGTGCTCTTGCAAAGCGGTTCTCATCGCCGGCGCTGAAGGCTGTTGCATTCGACAGCCTGTCCGACACGGTCGCGACGTCTTCGGTGCTGATCTGCGCGCTGATCACACATTTTGTCAGCCTTCCCGAATGGCTTCGTCTGGACGCCTGGTGCGGCGTACTGGTCTCCCTGTTTATTCTTTATACCGGCTTGAAGTCCCTTCGGGAAACAACGCGTCCTTTGCTCGGCCGGCGTCCGGACCCCGCGTTTGTGTCCGGGATCGAGCAGGCGGTCCTTTCCTTCGAAGGGATCGACGGCGTGCACGACGTGATCGTTCACGATTACGGTCCCGGCCGCATCTTTGTATCACTGCATGCAGAGGTGTCCGATCATGCCGACATCCGCGATATCCATGAGGTCATCGACAACGCGGAAAAATACCTCAGTGAACGCTTCCACTGCAACGCGACGATCCATATGGACCCGATCATCACCGACGATCCGGAGGCGGCGCGGCTGCATGAGACCGTTGCTTCACTGATCCGAACGATTGATCCGGCCCTGACCATTCATGATTTCCGGATCGTGCCGGGTCCGACCGGGAAAGCGCTGCTGTTCGACGTATGCGTACCGTATTCCTGTTCCGAAACGGATGAGTCGATTTCCGATGCGATCGGATCAACGGTAGCCGAAAACATCCCCGGTTGTCATACCGTTGTCACGATCGACCGTGCCGATCCCGCCCCCTCTGCAAATGAACCCGACCGAAAAGGAGGATCCGTATGAAGCCTGTTTTGTGCCTCGGCGATATCTGCGTCGATCTGATCATCCCCTATGCTGCCGCGCTGAAGGCCAAAGCCGGCGATACGTCGCTGCAGCAAAACACGGATGCACGTCCTGTGGAGGGCGGCAGTGTGGCCAATACCGCGTGTACGATCGCGCGGCTCGGCACACCGGTACAGTTCTGCGGCACCTGCGGCGACGACGCATACGGTCAGATGCTGAAAAACGGTCTTCTGCGGGAGGGCGTTGACGTTTCGCTTCTGCGTATGGAGCCCGAAAAACCGACGCAGATGGTTCTGCTGGTCCTGAACGAACAGGGCGATCGCACCGCGTTCGCGTGTCCGGCGCATCTCGGCTCGCAGCATGCGATCGTTCCGGACCAGATCCCGGACGATATTACGTCCCGCATCTCGTGGCTGCACGTGACCGGAATGATGCTGCGCGAGGATCCCGCGGCGCGGACACAGCTTGATCTGATGCGGCGCTGCAGGGAAGCAGGCGTCCCCGTTTCTTTTGACATTAACGTGCGTGTGGAAGCCCTGAAAAGCCCGACCTTTTTTGAAAATCTGAACAAAGCCGTATCGTATTCGGATTACATCCTCGGCTCGGCGATCGACGAGATCCCGATGCTCGCAGGGGAGCACGACGCGCAGCTTGCCGCAAAAAAGCTGGCTGCAGGCGGCTCTGTTATTATTACGCGCAGCGGCGATCAGGGCGCGGACCTGTATCACGCGCAGGCGCATATCCATTTCCCCGCCTTCCGTGTCACCGTCGTCGATACCGTCGGCGCGGGCGACACGTTTGACGGCGCATATATTGCAGCGAAGCTGTCCGGCAAGAGCGACGCAGAAGCGCTTTGCGAGGCGAACGCCGCCGCCGCGATCTGTGTTTCAAAGAGCAGCGGACGCTCCGGCCCGACACGCAGCGAGCTGGACGCTTTTCTTGCAGATGCATAACGAAAAAAACGCTTCGCGAAGAAGCGTTTTTTGTTTGTGCAGTTCATTCCTTTGCAGCTTTGGAGCGCGGTCCGGCAAACGCAAGGAACAGCATGTATGCGCCGGAAAGCAGGACGATGCCCGCAACGATGTAATAGATCGTCGAGGATACCGGATCCGACGGCTCGATCAGCTCGGAGACCTCATAGAGCGACATGTAGTAGTCCTCAAAATGGCTTTCGTAGCCTTTTTCGGTCGGATAGACGTAGACATACCGGCGGACGGTCGTTTTCGGCGCGTTCTCCGGATCGAGCTTGGCAGCTTCGCGGTCGAACATGTAGGAATCGTAGTCGTGACGGTCGACGGACGGCGAATACACGATCTCACCGTACTTCGGATGGATGTAGCGGTAGTGGATGGTGTACTGGCCATCCTCGCCCTGCTCGTCCGGCGCGGCGTCGTACGCCTCCAGCGTCAGCTCGCCGAGCGATTCCAAGCCCTCGATGACGGCGGGCTTGCTGGTCCGTTTGACGCCGATCACGACCAAAATCACCGCGCCTGCCAGGCACAGCACGGCAAGAATGATGAAAAATGCCTTTCTGTTCATAAATCCTCCCTGTCGGGTCAGCTTTTCAGGGTCACAACGGTCACGCCCGCGTCGCCTTCTCCGTACGCGCCGATGCGGAAGCTCTTCACGCGCGGATGCGTTTTTAGGTAGTTCTGTACGCCTGCGCGCAGCGCGCCGGTGCCCTTGCCGTGGATGATGTTGAATTCGGTGCGGCCGGTGCGGATGCAGTCGTCGATGAACGCGTCGATCTCAAGGATCGCGTCGTCGACAAGGTAGCCGCGCAGGTCGAGCTCGTACTTGACCGTCTTGATGTCGGTCATGATCTCGCGCGGCTTGGTGGGTACGCGCTGCGGTTCCGCCTTTTTCTCGATCAAACGTAGATCGGACAGCGGCACGAACACCTTGATGAGCCCCGCCTGTACCTGTACCATGCCCTTCTGGTCCTGCGGCTTCAGCACGGTCGCATTATTGTTCAAACTGACGACGCGCACGGTCTGTCCGCGAATGACGGAGCGCGGGATCTCGCCGTCCGACGGATTCGCTTCGACCTGATCGGAGAGGCGGTTCGCCGTTTCCCGCAGCTTGTCCCGCGAGGTCTGGATCGCGCGTTCGAGCGCCTTTGCATCAATGTTTTTGACCTGCCGCAGCTCGGTGATCAGCGCATCCATTTCGTGCTTGGTCGCCGCAACGACGGCGCGCGCGTCCTCCCTCGCCTTCTCGCGGATCGCAGCGCGGTCCTCCTTCAGTTTTTTACGTTCGTTCTCAAGTGCGATCCGTTCGGCCTTTGCACGTTCAAGCTCCTCGGTCAGCTCTGTTGCCTGCTGCTCTGCGAGCTTGCGCTGCGCCTCTGCGCCGGACAGCACGTCCTCGAACGCGACATCCTCACGTTTCAGGTACTCTCTCGCCTGTTCAATGATGGATTCGTCGAGACCCAGCCGTTTGCTGATCTCAAACGCGTTGGATTTGCCGGGGATGCCGATGTACAGTTTGTACGTCGGGCAGAGACGGTCGACGTCGAACTCCATCGACGCGTTCTGCATGCCCTCGTGCGTCAGCGCAAACGCCTTGATCTCGCTGTAATGCGTGGTGGCAAAGGTCGTCGCGCCGGCTGTCTGCAGATGCTTCAGGATCGCCTGCGCAAGCGCAGCGCCCTCGTTCGGGTCGGTGCCCGCGCCGAGTTCGTCCAGGAGGACCAGCGTATCGTCCCCTGCGTCCTTCAGGATCGAAACGAGGTTCGTCATATGCGCCGAGAACGTCGACAGCGACTGCTCGATCGACTGCTCGTCGCCGATGTCGGCGAATACTTCACGGAATACGGCAATCTCGCTGCTTTCATCCGCCGGAATGAACATGCCGCTCAGCGCCATGAGTGTGAACAGGCCGACGGTTTTCAGCGTGACGGTTTTGCCGCCGGTGTTCGGACCGGTGACGATCAGCGTGTCGTAGCCGTCGCCGATCCAAACCGAGATCGGTACGACGGTCTGCCGGTCGATCAGCGGATGCCGGCCGTTTTTGATACGAATGACATTCCGATTGTTGAGCTTCGGGCAGTACGCACGCATGTCGCGCGCAAGGATCGCGCGGGCAAAGATGCAGTCGAGATTGCCCAAGAGCATCAGGCTTTGATACAGCTCGTCCGCATACGGCGCGATCAGTGCGGTCAGCCCCGCAAGGATGCGCTCGATCTCGCGCTTCTCCTCCGCCTGCAGCTGCTTATACGCGTTGCCGAGCTCGACCACAGCGGTCGGCTCGATAAACACCGTCTGTCCGCTGCCGCTCTGGTCGTGGATCAGTCCGCCGATCTGCGCGCGATGCTCGGCCTTGACCGGGATCGCGTAACGTCCGTTGCGCACAGTGACGATCGGCTCCTGCAGATATTTCTGATATGCCGGGCTCTTGATGATGTTGTTCAGCTTTTCCTTGACGCGTTCCGCCGTAATGCGCATCTGACGGCGGATCCTGTTGAGCTCCGGAGACGCGTTGTCGGAGATCTCGTCTTCGGACAGAATGCAGCGGGCGATCTCATTTTCGATCGTGTCATGAGAACTCAACGGATTTGCAAGCCTGTGCAGCTCGCCCTCCTCGTCGCCCGAAAGCAGCGTCTGCCTTGCTCTGCGGCTGGCCTTGAGACACGCCGCGAGGCTCAGAAGCTCTGCAGGAGAAAGCGCATATGCGGCGCGGACGCGCTTGAGCGTTGATCGTGCATCCGGAAACGTGTCGATCGGAGACCCGCCGATGCGGCGGCAAACCGCATCAGCCTCCCATGTCTGCCGAAGCAGCATCTCCGCGCGTTCGAGATCGTCTGTCGGCGTCAGCGCATCAACAAATTCGCGCCCGATCTGAGACGCCGTATGCGCGGCGCACTGGGCGCGGATTTTATCGAATTCTAAACTGTGTAAAGCTCTTTCGTTCATTTATGGATCTGATTCATATCGCCGACGATCACGGTGAGCTCCAGCATTTCACCGTTGCGTTCGACGGTCAGCGTAATAGTATCACCGACGTTCTTTGCACGGATCGCTTCAACGTATCCGTCCTGTGTCAATTCCTTTCCGTCAAGCGCGGCTATCCGGTCGCCCTTCTGCACGCCTGCCGCCTCCGCGGGCCCGCCCTCGGAAACGCTGTAGATGTACACGCCGGGGGTTTTGACAGTTTCCGTCGCTTCGAGATAGGTGACGATGGTGACGCCGATGCCGGGACGGACCGTGGAGCCGTTCTTGATCAGCGACTGTACGATCTCCATGACGTTATTGATCGGCAGTGCAAAACCGATCCCCTCGGAGGAGATGCTCTGGCCGTAATCGTCATAGCCCGCGGACGTATACTTGGCGCTTGTAACGCCGATCACTTCTCCGCGCATGTTGATGAGCGGACCGCCGGAGTTGCCGGGGTTGACCGCCGCATCGGTCTGCAGATACTCATTCACAAAGCCGTCGATGTTGATCTCACGCTTCAATGCGGAAACGATACCGAAGGTTACGGAGCCGGACAGCTCGTCGGTGCTGATCGGATCGCCGATCGCGAGCACAAATTCGCCGACACGCGCTGTATCGGAGTCTCCGATCGGCAGCGCCAGAAGGCCTTCCTTCTCGATTTTCAGCACGGCGACGTCCGTCATGATATCGCTTCCGACCACGACCGCGTCGTATTCCTTGCCGTCATGAAGCGTGACCGTGATCTTTGCCGCGCCTTCGATGACATGCTGGTTCGTGATGACATAGCCGTTCGTCGTATACACAAAGCCGGAACCGCTGCCCGCAAGCACGGGCTCGGCTTTTCCGGTTTTCGTCTGATAATTCAGGATACCGACCACGCCCTGCGAGACCGCATCGACGACGTCCGGGATGCCGGCGAATTCGGATGCTTCAAACGGCTCCGCGAGAAAGCGTGTAACGTTCGGATCGGGCGAAGTCAGCGGCTTCTGATCGACGGGCATTGCATCACGGGAAGCGGCAGTCTCTCCGGAAGGCGCGGGCGTATCGCAGGTCACAATACATGCGGGGCAATAGCGTGTAAACAGATCGACAAGCTTATACCAGCCCTGACTCTCGTTCGTCAGCGCAAAGAACAAGCCGGTGCCGATCAGCAGCACGATGATCGCACAAAGAATGATCACGAGGATGTTGCCGCCGCGGCGTGCGCGGCGGAGCGAACCTGCGCTTGTGTAATCACAGGGATACGGAATCAATTTACGAGACATTGCGTTTACCTCCGTCCGATACTCGTTTCATAGCGCTTGCGCGCTCCAATGTAAATGTAAACTGTGTGCCGCGGCCGCGGGCGCTGCGGACCGTGATCGACTGGCCGTGCTGTTCGATGATGCGCTTGACGATCGAAAGGCCCAAACCGGACCCCATCTGCGGCGCAGGCGTATGCGCCTTCTCGACCTTATAGAAGCGATCGAACACGTGCGGAACGTCCTCCTGCGGAATGCCGATGCCGTTGTCGCGCACGGTAACGTAAACGGTCTTACGCATCGAATACGTGGACACGCAAAGCGAACGGCCCTTGGGCGAGTATTTGATCGCGTTGTCGATCAGATTTCGCAGGACCTGCCCGATCTGTGCAGAATCGGCGAACACCATGCACTGCTCCTGCGCAAAGCGGACCTCCATCTCCATCTCATTCTCGTTGAGACGGGCTTCAAAGGTAAGAAGCGTTCTGCGAATCAGCTCGTTAATGTCGAACACTTCATAATTCAGCTGAATCGTGCCGGACTCTATGCGGGCAAGGTCCAGAAGATCGTTGACAAGCGTTACCATGCGGCGCGTCTCGTTGAGCACGATGCCGATATACTCCGGAAAGCTCTCCTCCGGGATCGTTCCGTCCTGCATCGCCTCAAGGAAGCCCTTCATGGAGGTCAGCGGCGATCGCAGCTCATGGCTTACGTTTGCAACGAAGCTCCTTCGCGTATCCTCAAGCCCCCTCAACTGCTCCGCCATTTCGTTCAGGCTTTTACCGAGCTGAGCCGCTTCATCGCGTCCCTCAACCGGGATGCGCGTCGAAAAATCCCCGCGCGAATAGCACTGCACCGCATGGTTCATCTCGATAAACGGATGGATGACGCGATAGGCGCTGTAATACGACACGACGCCGGTCCCGATCAGTGCAAGCACGCTCACAAGAACAGTCCACAGAAGGATACTCCCGCATGCACTGCGAATCGATGAAAGATCACCGTGTATGAGCAGAATATCGCCCGGTGCAGTATCGGAAACAGTGCAGTACACGGTCAGGACCGGAAATCCGGTGCTTCCGAAATAGTGCCGCGTCGTATCTCCGAGCGGCATTGCGGAATCTGAAATGCGGGAAAAAGAGGTATCCGACAGAGACTGCGCGGCAGCGGCTGCCCAGCGCGAATCCGCATAATACGCAGTCACGTCGCTGTGCGTATCGACGATCTCGACCAGAAGATCGTTGTCGGATGCAAGATCGCTCAGATACGTTTTCGAGCCTGTTTCGTCGGATGCGATATGTTTGCGTGCAAACTGCGCATATCGATTCAGCTGTGTCCCGTACTCCCCGATCCTTCCTGCGTAGACGATCACCGCAAGCACGATGCCGATCAGCAATACTGCGATCGCAACGGTCATGCACTGCATGAACATCATGCGGGAGAAGATGGTACGGAACCGATATTTATGCATGCAGCTCCTTACTGGCGGACGTCAAACTTGTACCCGACGCCCCAGACCGTGCGAAGCTGCCAGCTTTCGCGCTCACCGAGCTTTTCACGAATGCGCTTCACGTGAACGTCAACCGTGCGGGAATCGCCGAAGAAATCGAATCCCCACACCTGCTCCAGGAGCTGTTCACGCGTGAACACACGGCCGCTGTGCGAGGCAAGGAAGTACAGCAGTTCGATCTCCTTCGGCGGCATTTCCAGCTGCTCGCCGTCGAGCATGACGGAGTAGTTCTCAAGCGAAATGGACAGATCCGGCAGGTTGATCGTGCGCTCCGTATCCGTCGCGGGTGCAAAGCGGCGCAGCACGGCTTTGATGCGCGCGACCAGCTCGTTGGAATCGAACGGCTTTGCAATGTAATCGTCCGCACCGAGCTCCAATCCGCGCACGCGCTCGCCCGTGTCTCCCTTTGCCGTCAGCATAATGACCGGCGTGGAGCTTTCCTGACGAATCTCGTGCAGGATCGTCCAGCCGTCCTTGCCGGGCAGCATGACGTCCAGCACGACCAGCGTCGGCTTCGTGCTGCGGAACGCCTGGATCGCTTCATAGCCGGTCGTGCAGGTCGCAACCGTGAATCCGGCCTTTTTGAGATATAACTCGATGATGGCAAGAATGTTTCTGTCATCGTCGATCACAAGGATTGTATTGTTGTCCATTTGTACCTCCGTCAATCTTTCGCTTCTACCGTGATGCCGTTTTCCAAAAGCAGCTCCGCCGTCACGCCGAGGCCCTCGCGAAGCGTTCCGGAAAACGAACCGTCGTAAATGAACCCGCAGCCGCACGACGGGCTGTTCGCCTTGAGGATCGCGTGTTCACAGCCGTACAGACGCGCCATACGAAGCGTTTCCCTTGCTCCCAAAAGAAACGCTTCCGTCACGTCACGACCGTCAGAGGCAACGACTTTTGATCCGTCGGCGGTGCGTTCCGAAGGAATGCGCGGGCATGGAAGTCCGCCGAGCATCTCCGGGCAGGCGGGAATCGCCTTTCCCTCTTTCACGAGGGCGACGATCTCATCGTTCGGTACCGTTTTTCCGTCGTATCTGCAACGGTATCCTGCAAGGCAAGCGCTGACGATAATCATCTGATGTTACCTCTCTATAGGTAGATGTATTTTAACACAAGTTCTGAATTTTGTCTATACTTTGTTCACAAAATCGGGACATTTTCGGTACATGCACCGTGAAATATGCGCAAAGATCAACGGTGTTTTCCATTCTCTTCCGCTTTTTTCCGTTCGATCAACGCTTCATAGCGTTTCAATGCTTTCTCGGCGATTCTGCTCCACGGGATCGGGATCGTCTGCCGTGCGCGCGCGCCGACCTCCTTCGCCGTCAGCAGCGCGCGTTCCATGCAGGCACAGATGTCTTCCGGCATATTCTTGCAAAGGAATCCGTTGTCGCCGTCCGTAATGCCGAGCGCGGCGTCGGATCCTTCAATGAGCAGGCTCGGCGTTCCGGCCGCCGCAGCCTCGCGGACGACCAGTCCCGCAGTATCATACAGAGACGGAAACAGGAACAGATCCGCGCGTGCGTACAGGCCCTTCATCGTTTCGCGTTCCGTGATATGCCCGGTGAATACCGTATGATCCTGAATGCCGAGTTCCTTGCAAAGCGCGGCCATCTTCTCTGCATCCGGTCCCTGCCCGACGAATACGAGTTTGAAATCATCATGCGTCCGGTGAAACAGCGCAGCTGCTTCAATGATGCTCTTGACGTTCTTCTTGAAGTTGTGCTGACCGACGAACAGGAACACGCTGCCGGTGCCGAGGCCGAAGCGCTCCTCCGCCGCCTTTTCGTCCTCTGGCGTCGGATACCAGAGGTCCGTGCCGTTTTCCATCACGACGATCTCGCCCTTATAGCCGTATCCGCGCAGCATTTCGGCTGTCGCCTCGTTGACCGTCCAGACCTCGTCGCAGCGGTTGTAAAACCGAACGATGACCCGGACCGCAAGCTTTGCGAACAGCTTGCTGTGCGTTTTCGTCAGAAAATCGTCGTAATACTTGGAATGCAGCGTCGCGACCAGCGGGATATGCCTCTTCTTCGCGATGCGTCTTGTTTCTTGACCTGACAAAAACGGCGTGTGCGCATGGACGATATCAAACGGGATCTTGTTCAGATCGCGCTTGTACTTCCAGTCGATTGCTGGCATGCCGACCGCATATTCCTCCTTCGGGATCTGGATGCTTTCATACAGCTTGATCGGATAGCTCTCCTCCAGATCGGAATGCTGATACCGTTTGTCATTGTTTCTGGGCGCGACGTAATAGCACGTATGCCCCGCATTTGTGAATGCCTCCACATACGCGCGAACGACCATCCCGACGCCGTCGATATGCGGCGGATAGCTTTCATTGAACAGTCCTATGACCATGAATCATTTCCTTTCGTCGAGCCGTGCATCTGCCGTGCACGCGCTTTTCTT
Source organism: Clostridiales bacterium (assembly GCA_918244965.1). Classification (GTDB taxonomy): domain Bacteria; phylum Bacillota; class Clostridia; order Christensenellales; family CAG-138; genus UBA3792. The sequence continues at coordinate 16,940 of CAKJYC010000002.1, forward strand.
GATTTGCCGTCAGTTCCTGACGACCTGGAACAGGTAGAATTTCAGGTAATCCGTCTCCGGCACGTTCCACAGGATCGGATGATCGGGCGCCTGCTGCCGCTGCTCGATCTGGCGAAGCTGCACACCCGCGTCGTATGCGGCACGCTCCAGCATACGCTCAAACAGCTCCGTCGGCATGAAATGACTGCACGACGCCGTCGCAAGATATCCTCCGACCGGAAGCAGCTTCAGCGCAGAAGAATTGATCTCGCGATAGCCGCGCTCGGCGCTGTTGACCGTCTTGCGCGACTTTGTGAATGCAGGCGGATCGAGAATGATCAGATCATACGGTTTCTTGCCCTCTGCAAGCATCTTCGTCAGCAGATCGAACACATCCGCAGTCACAAAGTCCATACGGTCCGTAAGCCCGTTTCGCGCTGCATTCTCACGCGCCATCGTGATCGCAGTCTCGGAGATATCGACTGCCGTAACGTGCGCCGCGCCGCCCGCAGCCGCGTTCAGCGCAAACGAACCCGTGTGTGTAAAGCAGTCCAGCACGTTCCGGTCCTTGGCAATGCGCCGCACCGCCAGACGATTGTACTTCTGATCGAGGAAGAAGCCCGTCTTTTGGCCGTTCTCGACGTCGACCGAATAGACGATTCCGTTCTCCGTGATCGTTGTAACGGGCGACGCAGGCGGTTCCATGCCGGGAAGCAAAAACCAGCCTTTCTCCTGCTCCAGACCTTCGAGCGTGCGGATCGCAACGTCATTGCGCTCATACAGTCCTTTGATGCCTGTGCCGTCCTCATTCAGCACCTCGACGATCAGCGGGAACAGCATCGGCTTGATGCGCTCGATCCCGACGGACAGTGTCTGCGCAACAAGGAGATCATTGAAGCGGTCGACGGTCAAGCCCGGAAACGCGTCCGCTTCGCCGAAGATCACGCGGCAGGCCGTACGGTCCTCGCCCATGACCGTCTTGCGATAATTCCATGCGTACTGGACACGTCTTCTCCAAAACGCTTCATCGAAGCGGTCGTTTGCATTGCGCGAGACAAGCCGGATGCGGATCTTGGAGTTACGGCTTAAAAACCCGGTCCCAAGGTACTTCCCCTTTTCGGATACCGCGTCGACAAGCGCGCCGTTTTCCGTGCCGCCCTCCTCGGAAAGCACCTCAGCCTCGTAGATCCACGGATGACCGCCCTCGACCCACCGCGTACCCTTTTGTGTAATGATGCATTTAGGAAACGATCGCTGTGTTTTCATCGTCTGTACCGCCTTATCGGTTTGATGGATATAGTATAGCACAAATCCGAACAATTCTCAACTTATATAAAATCCCCTCCCGATATCGATTACCGGGAGGGAAATCCGTGCGGTTCCGAATGCTTGCGATCACTTGAATGCGATCATGGTGTTTGCGATCGTCATCGTGGTCATCAGAAGCGCGTTGAGTACGGCAGGCGTCCAGATGTTGCCGGTCTTTTTGTACAGATTGCGCGAGATGATTGCCGCGATCGACAGCGTCGGGATCATAGCGACGAGTACGATGCCGGACAGCGCCGAACCCGGATGCGCCGCAACACCGGTCGTAAAGAGCTTGCCGTACTGATGGATGAGCCACAGCATACCGCCGCCCGCGTTGAGCGCGATCGCGAGAAAGTACCCCTTGATGCCCTGCATCTTTTCGGTATTCGTGTTGATCGTGATCGATGCAGTGGATACAATGTAGAACAGCAGGAACGTCGGCAAATACGTAAGGATCTTCGGAACGATGTTCATATCGAAGGTCTTGAACGCGAAGGTCCAGATACGGAAGTCTGCCTTAAAGATCAGATCCATCAGGAAAAGGACCGCGTAAGCAACGACGAAGGTAATGATCGCGACAAGGATCGAAACGAGGATCGCGATCGGCTTGAAGGTCACGCCGTAATTCTTAAACGACAGACCCTTATTCGCCTTATTGACGACATAGACGACGCTCATCGCAAGCAGCGAGATCGCCGCGCAGCCGATCGTCCAGTATGCAATGCTGTTGACGCCGAGCGCCGAGAACACCTTGCCTTCGGGATACATCGGGAAATGCGCGATCAGCGCCAGCCCTACGCCGGAGATCATGACACAGATGCTGCCGATCAGCATCCGCTTTTTGTTCTGCTTGTCGGCCAAGCCGAGGATAAAACCGACAAAGCCCGCAATCGCAAACGCGCAGCCCGCATACATCAGGATGTTGACCATATCCGAGCCGGCACCACCGTCCATCAACGGCGAGAAGAAGATGCCGGGCAGCAAGATGAAGCACAGCAGCATCGCAAACGTACCGAACTTGGCGCCCGTTCCCTCAACCGATGGCAGCGGCTTCAGCTCCGTCTTTGCTTTGTTGAAGAACGGAAGCTCAATAAGCAGCGACGCAATACCGATGATCAGGAACACAAAGCCGACCAGCGCGACGCACTCGAAGAGTTCCTTCCATTGCCAGACCTGATTGTCAGCGTCGATCTGCTTGATGCCGTCAGAGAAATCCTTGAACGCTTCGGTGTAGAACTCGACGGCATACGCAGTCGTGTTCTTGGAAAAATGGTTCCACGGATGCGTCTGCGCAGGCTGATAGATGATGCGCTTGCCGCCGTCCGCCGTCTCATACCATGTATTCGCCCGGGCAGCTTCCGTCTGCTCTAAAAACGCCATGCCTTCCGCTGTGGACACGTAATCCTTATGACGGACCGTGCCGCCGGACGCTTCGGGATCGTTGAAGAAGAATTCGTCGTACTGCGCCGCGACCTTGCCCATGATGCGGCCGCCGCCGAGCGCATCCGCCGTTGCGACGTCGATGCCCATGAAGCCGGTGTACGAGAAATCGGAGCCTTCGGTAAGTCCGCAGTAAATCTTGCGAATGCCGGTCTTCATGAACTCCTGCTCGTCAAACGCGAGCGCCATGGTGCTGCCGAAGCCGCCCATCGAATGGCCGGTGACACCGATGATCCCGTTGCCTGCCGCATCCTTCAATACGTACGGCTGCTCATACATGTAAGCGACCGCATCGTGCATGGAATTGACCCAGAACGGGAACCACATGCCGGTAAAGGTTTCGCCGCCGAACGCCGCGTAGATCTCGTCGTTCAGGTCGGAATGACCGTGATCGTACTGGTCCAGTGCGAGAACGACATAGCCTCTGCGCGAAAGCTCGATGGCATTCGCATCCTGCATTTCCGCCGAGTTCAGGTATCCGTGCGTGACGATGACCGTCGGTCTCGGATCGTCTGCCCCCGCTCCCTTGGGCATGTACAGGAGGCCGCTCAGTTTTCCGTTCCCCGTTTCAAACGTGATACCGCTGACGTTCGTCGCCCCTGCGCCGCTGTTGAATACGCTTGCAAGGATGCTGCCGAGCAGAATCAGTCCCAGTCCGATGCAAAGTGCGATCAATGCTCTCTTTTTCATATCCTTTCCTCCATCCGTAATGTAATGTTTCCTGTGGAAACATTCTGTGTACAGTATACAGCAAGTCGAATACAATTGCAATACATTTTATATTTATAAATATGAGGTTTCTTTGGCCTTCTTGTTGCAATCTGAATGCGAATTTGTTATATTAAGATATCGAAACAAGGAGAATGAACCATGAATCCGGATTGGATGGGAAACCATCGTGAAACCGTCGAAGCGCTGATGCGCTATTGCAACGCATATGCAAGCGTTTATCGTGTCGAAGAATCGGAATACCACGGGATTCGGTATTCCTACGCGCAGATTCAGGTGCTGGACTATTTGCTGGCGAATGAAGGGCTCTGCGGCAACATGTGCGCGGTCGCAAGACAGCTCGGATTCAAGCGCAGTCATTTCACAAAGGTCATCAATCGTCTTTTGGGAAAAGGGCTTGTTGAAAAAACATATTTGCCCGGCAGCAGCCGCGATATCAATGTGACCGTAACCGCGCTCGGAAAAGCGCTGTACGAGGATTATTATTACGGCAAGCTGAAGCGGCAGCTTATGCCCTTGCTCCGCGATCTCGGCCGTCTCTCCCCCGATGCGCAGGACCGCCTGCGCGACGCGCTGGTCAACGCCGTCAGGGAGGCCGATCCGGGATTCTCCGATACGAACAAATAAAACATCAGCGGCGTTTTTAAAGCGCCGCTGCATTGTTTATCTTCATTTTTGGATCAGATCATCCTTGCTGACGGTGCTGTCATGCACGATGTGCTTCCAGTTCGGCTTGGTAAAGATCGCGCAGACCGTGATCGGCAAAAACAGGATCATGCTGATCGGGAACGCGAACAGCGTCAGGATCTTCCACCCTGCCTTCGCGCGGATCCGTTTCCATTCGGAGACTGTGGTGATCACACCTAGGAATAAAAACATTCCGTATGCGCCGGCAAGGATCAGCCCGATGTCCTTCAGCACGCCGAGGAAATCCGTCCCGCCGGTAAAGAGGCTCAGGATGATGCCGATCGCAAACACGAGCTGTCCGAATACGCACATCAGATAGACCGGCGAAAGCGACATAAACATATCGAAACATGTAAAACTGCCGCGAAGCGTCTTGCCGACCAGTTTCCAGCCGTAGCGTCGCAGGATCTGGAGATACCCTCTGGTCCAGCGGATGCGCTGATTCCATGAGGTCCGGAATTTTGTAGGCTGCTCGTCGTAGGTGATCGCCTTTTCGCAGTAGCCGATCTTCTCTCCGCGCAGCGACGCGTCGACCGTGAACTGAATGTCCTCGATCAAAAGATCGAACTGCCAGCCGCCGATGCTGTCAAGGTACCGCTTGCTGATCATAAAGCCCGTGCCGGACACGGCTGCGCCGACCTTCAGCACGTTGCGCGGATAGTTCAGATAACGGCTGTCATGGATAAACCAAAGACCCATGCACGACGCAACGAGGTTGTCGGAAAAGTTCTTCGTATTGCGGTAGCAGGTCGAAGCGATATAACCCGCTTCGAGCATATCGTTCATGGAGGAGACGAACATCGGATCAACGATGTTGTCTGCGTCAAAAATGATGAATCCGTCGAATGCGTCAGGATAGTCGCGGCCGATCTGTTCAAACAGGAACGTAAGCGCGTAACCCTTGCCGATCTGTTCAAGATTGCTGCGCTCGTAAACAATCGCGCCTGCTTCCCTTGCGATCGCAGCGGTACGGTCCGTGCAGTTGTCTGCGCAGACGAATACAGTGATCAGCTCGGACGGATAGCTCTGCGCGTGAAGGCTGTCGATACAGTTCGCAAGGACGCGTTCCTCGTTTCTGCCGCAGATCAGTATCGCAAACCGATTCTTCTTTTCTGCGACCGGGATCTCGCGCTTGCAGAACCACGCGATCGGCATATAAACGTACTGATACAGATAACAGAGCGTAAAAACGATCATCAGCACGATCGTGAATATATCGATGCCGCGGATGACCGCAGACACCGTATGCGTGTCCGCAGTCTCCTGCATCAGCATCTCCATTTGAACGAACTGATCGAATAAAAGCATGAAAATATCCCAGTAAATCCTTAGTTTGTCAGATAAACAGTAATTATATCACGGGAAACAGAGTTGTCAAGCAAAACAACACCATGTCCGGTAATCTGCCATTTCCTGTGCGCAGATGCGGCTTCAGAGAAGCCGCACGCGGTCAAGTCCCGACCTATTCAAACCAAAAATGGGACATCTTTGCGGCTGTGGATATCGGCGTCTTCCGCTTGCACTCCGCGCTGCGCGTACGCGCCTCGCCGCAAAGCCGTGGCTCCGGCGTCTGTTTCGTCCACCGGACGGACGCCATCGCCCTTCAAGTCCCTTCCATTACAAACAAAAAATGGAACGGCCACCCATTCGGGTGGCCGTTCCATTTTTGGTGCGGCAGATGGGACTTGAACCCATACGCTCGCGCACACGCACCTCAAACGTGCCTGTCTGCCAATTCCAGCACTGCCGCGCATCGTGTATTATACGATGGGACGTTCAAAAAGTCAACCCCCAATTTTACCGGTTTTCGGAACAAATTCCGAAGGGTTGCCGCGCGTCGGATCCTGTGGTATGATACCGCTATGCAGAGAATTGAAATCGTACATCCCTTTCCGCCGTTCTACAGGCCGGATTCCGATATCCTGATTTTGGGCAGCTTCCCTTCTGTCAAATCGCGGGAACAGATGTTCTTTTACGGGCATCCGCAAAACCGCTTCTGGCGCGTGATCGCCGCCGTTTTTGACGATGCAGTTCCGCAGACGATCCCGGAAAAGCGCGCGTTTTTGGAACGTCACCGGATCGCGCTGTGGGACAGCATCGGACGCTGCACGATCGAAGGCAGTTCGGACAGCTCGATCCGCGACGTCGTGCCGAACGACCTGTCCGTTATCGTGAACGCTGCGCCGATCCGCCGCATCTTCTGCAACGGCAAACAATCGTATGGCTGCTATCAGCGGTACATTCTTCCCGTCCTTCAAAGGGATGCGGAGGTATTGCCGTCCACCAGTCCGGCAAACGCCGCATGGAATATGACACGGCTGATCGAAGCGTGGCGCATGATCCGCCTGCAATGATATATTTCCGTTTAAAATGCGAAAAAACGGAATTCCGTCTTGAACATTTTGTTTTCCGTGATATAATTATCATACTTTTGGATAAAGGGGTATTTACATGAACATCACCGTTGTGTGCGATGTGCTTGGGGAAGCAAATAACGGCACGACGATCGCAGCACTGAACCTGATCCGTTCCATGAGAGAGCGCGGGCACAACGTCCGCGTGCTCTGCCCGGATCAGAACCGCAAGGGCGAACCGGGGTTTTATATCGTTCCGACTGCCAATCTCGGTCCGACGATCAACAACTATCTGAAAAAGAACGGCGTATCGCTTTCAAAGCCAAAGACCGACATCGTCAGCGAAGCAATCAAAGGCGCAGACGTTGTTCATTTTATCATTCCATTCCCTCTCGGAAACAAGGCGACGCGTCTTGCCATGAAGCAGCATATCCCGGTGACCGCCGGATTCCACTGTCAGGCCGAAAACTTCACGTCGCATCTGTTTCTGAAGGATTCCAAGCTCGCCAACAAGCTGTTTTATCAGTTCATCTGGCGGCATTCCTACCGTCACTGCACCTGCATCCATTATCCGACGCAGTTTATTCGCGATACCTTCGAGCATACGATCCGTCACGATACGCCCGGTTATGTCGTCAGCAACGGCGTCAACAAGCAGTTCCAGCCGATGCATGTTGAACGCGATCCGAAATACGCCGGCAAGTATATCGTGCAGTTTACCGGACGTCTCAGCAAGGAAAAGACGCACAAGGTCCTGATCGACGCGGTCAATCTTTCCAAATACCGCGAGCGGATCCAGCTGGTATTCGCAGGGATCGGACCGCTCGAAAAGAAGCTGAAAAAGCGCTGCAAAAAGCTGCCGCTCTTCCCGGAATTCCATTTCTTTACACGTGAAGAGCTGATCCGTCAGCTCAACATGGCGGATCTGTACGTCCATCCCGCCGAGGTCGAGATCGAAGCGATCTCCTGTCTCGAAGCGATCGCATGCGGACTCGTTCCCGTGATCGCAGATTCGCCGCGCAGTGCGACGCGCTATTTTGCGCTCGACGACCGCTGCCTGTTCCGGAATCTGGACGCGAAGGATCTTGCGGAAAAGATCGACTACTGGATCGAGCATCCGGAGGAGCGCAAGACGCTGTCCACACGCTACAAGGGCTTTGTGGAACGGCATGAATACGAAAGCTGCATGGATCGCATGGAGCAAATGTTTCTCGACGCAGTCAGGAAGAATCAGAATGGCAAATAAAGTTCAGCAGCCGAAACGCATCATTTACTATAAGGATGCGGTCAACGAAGATTATGCGGGTACGAACATCGACACGCAGACGGTCGGCGCCGATTTCAACTTTGCGCCGAACGGCGTGCTCTGGCGCATTCTCGCATGGTTCGCCTACTATGTGATCGCCATTCCGCTTGTAGCCTTCTACAGCTACATTGTTTGCGGCTTCCGTGTGAAAAACCGCAAGGCGATCCGAAAGATCCGCAAATCCGGGTTCTTCCTCTATGCGAATCACTCACATTTTTCCGACGCGTTTCTTGCGCCGATCGTTGCGTTTCCGAAGCGCGCATATGTGATTGTCAGTCCGGACACCGTATCCATCAAGGGCCTTCGTACATTCGTTCAGATGGTCGGCGCGATCCCGATCCCGCAGGGCCTGAAGGCCATGGGACCGTTCCTCGCTGCCGTCAAGCTGCGCACCGAGCAGAAGTGCTGCATCAGCATCTTTCCTGAAGCGCATATGTGGAATTACTGCACGTTTCTGCGTCCGTTCCGCTCCGGCTCGTTCCGCTACCCCGTCCTTGCGAAGAAGCCCAGCGTCGCCGTCGCGGTTACCTATCAGCAGCGCAGGCTCCGGTTCATCAGGCAACCGAAGCGCACGGTGTTCATCTCCGATCCGTTCTGGCCGGATGATACGCTCTCCGCAAAGGAAGCGCAGCGCAAGCTGCAGAATGAGGTCGAAGCGTTCCTGAAGGATAAGCTCGACACATATTCCGTATATAAGTACTTCGACTACCGGCAGGAGTCTGAAACCGATAAGAACGCGTAACGCGTTCTTTCGGACTGTCGTAGAAGGGGTCAGACTGTTTGCGGCGAGGATTTATATAAATAATACTTATTGGATGAAAAGGCGGAAAACGCCTTCTCTTTTTTATGTTTTCGCCGCAAACGATCCGCGTTTTCAGCCGGTCGCATCCTTCAGTATAGCCTCCCATCCGAAAGCGCGGATTCTGTCACCCTTTCCGACAGCCCGATCAGCGTGCCAAAAAGTGTTTTGTCACGCCGCAAGAATGCATCATGCAAACGCGTTCTTTTTTATTGCGTTTTGCACGCGTATTTTGTATAATAAGTTATCATGATACGGGAGTATGCCAAATGGTAACCAAAAGGCTTTTCGGGCAGACGCCAGACGGAAAAAGCGTATTCGCCTACACGATCACAAACCGCAGCGGGACCGCCGTCACCGTTCTGGACTACGGCGCGGCGCTGCAGTCGGTCGTTCTGCCGTACAAAGGAAAACGGCTTGATGTCGTGCTCGGATACGATACGCTTGATAACTATATGCAAAACGACGCGTATCTCGGCGCGTCGGTCGGCCGGTACGCAGGACGCATACCCGATTCGCTTCTGCGCATCGGCGCAGAGGCCTTCCCTCTTACCGCAAACGAAGGACCGAATCATCTGCACGGCGGCCGCTGTGGGTTTTCGCACCGGATCTGGTTTGCAAAGCATACCAGAAACACCGTGTGCTTCGATCTTCTGTCCCCGGACGGAGACGAAGGCTATCCCGGCATGGTGCGGTTCTATGCGATTTACACGCTGAAGCGCAGCAAGCTGACGATCACATACCGTGCGGAATCCGACCGGATCACCGCATGGAATCCGACGAACCACGCGTACTGGAACCTGAACGGACACGACGCCGGCGACGCGCGGACGCACCGGCTTGAGATCCCCGCGGATCGTTATGTGCCTGTCGGTCCCGATATGATCCCCGTGGACGGCGAAGCAGACGTATCCGGAACACGGTTCGATTTCCGCTCGCTTCGGGAAATCGGCGGCGCATACGATCACAGCTTTGTGCTGCACAAAGGCCCGATCCGTCTGTACGGCAGCAGCGGCGTCGGCATGGAGATTATGACCGACTGCGCAGCGGTTCAGCTGTACACTGCGGAATTCTTATCCGAACGCAAGGGAAAACAGAACGCACTCTATCGTCCGTTCGGCGCCATCTGTCTGGAAACCCAAGGACGACAGGCGCAGCGCGGCAGACCGATCGCGGAGGAAAACGTCCTGTCCCGCCCAGGCAGCCGGAAAACGCGCAAGACGACCTATCGCTTTATCACCAAGGAGGATGGAAAATGGAATCCGTCAACGATTTGAAGAAAGAATATGAAGCAGTTTTCGGGCATCCGTCGCAGCGGGTTTTCTCCGCCTGCGGTCGTTCCGAGCTGATCGGCAACCACACCGATCATCAGCACGGCCTCGTGCTTGCATGCGGCGTCAATCTGTCCGCGCTTGCGCTTGCCGCGCCGAACGACCGGGACGAGATCCGCCTGATCTCCAAGGGCTTTCCTGCCTGTGCCGTCAGGCTCGACGCGCTCGATCCGGACCCGAACGAATACGGCACGACGACGGCGCTTCTGCGCGGTGTCCTGCAAGGCGTCGTCGCGCGCGGCGCCGAGGCGTTCGGCCTCGATATCTATGTCGTATCGCACGTTCTGTCCGGCAGCGGATTAAGCTCGTCCGCCGCGATCGAGGTGCTGCTGGCGGATGTGATGAACGGGTACTATCTCGACGGCGAGCTTTCGGAGACAGCGCTTGCGGTCATCGGCCAGCATGCGGAAAACGTCTTTTTCGGCAAGCCGTCCGGGCTGCTGGATCAGATGGCCTGCGCGTTGGGTGGGATCCAGTTCTTTGACTTTTCCGATCCCGCCGTTCCGATCGCGGAGCGCGTCGATTTCGATTTTGCGCAGTCCGGGCATTCGCTTGTCATCATCGACTCCGGCGCGGACCACGCGAACCTCACGGTCTGTTATGCCGATATTACAAAGGAGATTGCGTCGATCGACGGCTTCTTCGGCGCGACCGCGCTGCGCGACGTTTCCGAGGACGATTTCTACGCGTCCCTGCCGGTGCTGCACCGGCTGTTCGGCGATCGAGCCGTTCTGCGCGCGATGCACATTTTCGATGAAAACAAGCGCGTTCTGCGTGCAAAAGCGGCTCTGGAACGGAACGATTTCGACGCATTTCTCGCCGAGCTCAGCGCATCCGGCGATTCGTCCTACATGATGCTGCAAAACGTCATTGCAGAAGGCCATGTGCATGCGCAGGCAGTCGCATTTGTGATCTGCTATGCAAAGAAGCTGCTCTGCGGCCGCGGTGCCGTCCGCGTACACGGCGGCGGGTTTGCCGGGACCGTGCTCGCCATCGTTCCGAATGAAATGCTGAACGAGTTTTGCGCGGGCATGGACCGTGTGCTGACGCCCGGCGCGTGTCATCCGCTTTCCGTGCGCAAGCGCGGCGTTTACGAATTGCCCATGGAGGATTGACGTATGAATCGCAAACGCTTCTGGGCCGCGCTGTTCGTGTTCAGTCTGATCGGACAGATCGCGTGGGTCGTTGAAAACATGTATTTCAACGTCTTTATCTACAACATGTTCCGCGCGTCGCAAAGCGATATCGCGCTGATGGTGCAGGCAAGCGCCGTCGCGGCTACGCTGACGACGCTGTTCATCGGCGCGCTTTCCGACCGCCTCGGAAAAAGAAAGGCGTTCATCACCGTCGGCTACATCTTATGGGGCGTGTCGATCCTTTGCTTTGCCGCGCTGCGCGTCGATTGGATCGCGGCGCTCTTCCCCGCTGCCGCGCAGGACCTGACGAAGGCGATGTCGATCGGCGTTGCGCTCGTCATCGTGTTTGACTGCGTCATGACGTTCTTCGGCTCGACTGCAAACGACGCGTGCTTCAACGCGTGGCTGACCGACAGCACCGACGAAACGAACCGCGGCAAGGCCGAGGGCGTCAACGCCATGATGCCGCTTATGGCGATCCTTGTCGTGTTCGGCGGGACCATGTGGGCGGACGTCGAAAATCCGGCGCACTGGACGATCCTTTTCCTGATCATCGGCGGGATCGTTCTGCTCTCCGGCATTCTCGGCTTCTTCCTGATCGACGAAACCGGCAAGCGCGAACCGAGTCCCGACGGGTATTTCAGGACGCTGTTCTACGGCTTCCGTCCGCACGTCATGCGGACAAACGCAAAGCTGTATCTGTCGCTGCTGCTGTTCACGGTATTCGGGATTTCGATCCAGGTCTTTATGCCGTATCTGATCCTGTATTATCAGGTGACGCTGGAGCTCCCTCAGTATGTGCTCATCATGGCGCCCGCGATCATCCTTGCCGCCGTCGCCACCGCATTCTACGGACGGCTGTACGATCGCTTCGGCTATCAAAAAACGCTGCTGCCCGCGCTGCTTGTACTGCTGCTCGGCTATGCGATCCTGTATCTGTTCCGCGCCGTGCCGCTTGTGTTTATCGGCTCTCTTCTGATGATGTGCGGCTACCTTTGCGGTATGGCCGTGTTCGGCGCGCGCATCCGCGACTGCACGCCGGAGGGTATGGCGGGCCGCTTTCAGGGGCTTCGCATCATCGGGCAGGTGCTGATTCCCGGCGTGATCGGGCCGGAGATCGGTAAACTCGTACTGCGCAACGCAGAGACCGTTCCGAACAGCGACGGCACGGTTTCGTTTATCCCGAACGAGAATATCTTTCTTTGGGCCGGGATCGTGCTCTTGCCGATCATCGCGTTCGTCGTGATCCGGTTGGTCCTGAACAGAAAGGCTGAACCGCATGCTTAACGCATATCCGCGCCCGCAGCTTCGGCGCGACAGCTTCATCAATCTGAACGGCGCTTGGGCGTTTGCCGTCACAAACGACGAGCCGCCCGCATCCTATCCCGATACGATCGAGGTTCCCTATCCGCCCGAAGCGCCGCTGTCCGGCGTCGAACGGCGCATACAGCCGGGAGAAGCCATGTGGTATCGACGCACGTTCGCTGCGCCGGTACACACGGACGGGGAGCGCGTGCTGCTGCATTTTTGTGCGGTCGATCAGATTGCCGAGATCCTGCTGAACGGCATGCTTGTCGGCAGGCACGTCGGCGGCTATCTGCCGTTCTCTTTCGACGTCACGGAGCTTCTGCGGGCGAACAACGAGCTGATCGTGAACGCGGTCGACACGCTCGACCACACCTATCCATGGGGCAAGCAAAAGCAAAAGCCCGGCGGCATGTGGTACACGCCGTTTTCCGGCATCGTCGGCACGGTCTGGATGGAGGTCGTTCCGACGTCTCATATCACAGGTCTGACCCTTGTGCCGTCGCTCGACGCGATCACGGTCACCGTCGGGACGAACACGCCGTTTGCGTTCGCTCGGATCGAGATCGAAACGCTAAACGGGCCGCTCACGGTTGAAGCGACGGAGCCGACGGTTACGATCCGGATCCCCCATCCGGTCCTGTGGACGCCGGAAACGCCGCATCTGTATCCGTTGACCGTGCGCTGCGGCAACGATACGGTCCGGTCGTATTTCGGCTTACGGACCTTCTCAACAGCTTGTGTGAACGGGATCCCGCGCCTGCTGCTGAACGGCAAGCCGGTCTTTCTGCACGGGCTTCTGGATCAGGGGTACTGGCCGGACGGGCTTTGTCTGCCGCCCGACGACGGCGGATATGAGCGCGATATCCTTGCGGCTAAAGCGCAGGGCTTCAACACGATCCGCAAGCATATCCGGATCGAGCCGCTGCCGTTCTACGAAGCGTGCGACCGGCTCGGCATTCTTGTGATACAGGATTTTGTGAACAACGGCTCCTACCGTTTTCTGCACGATACGCTGCTGCCGACGATCGGACTCAAGCGATTGCCGGATAAACGAACGAACCGCGATCCCAAAGCGCGCGCCGTGTTCCTTGAAACGGCAAAGGCAACGATCCGTCACCTGTACAATGCACCGTGCGTCGTCGGATGGACGGTATTCAATGAGGGCTGGGGACAGTTCTGTGCGGACGATGTGTACCGGAAGCTGAAGCCGCTCGATCCGACACGGTTTTTCGATACGACGTCCGGGTGGTTTCGGCAAAAAGAAAGCGACGTACAGAGCGAGCACGTTTATTTCAAACGATTTCAACCGAAACCCGGCAAAAAGCCGCTGCTGCTGTCCGAATTCGGCGGGTATGTTTTTACGGAAAATGCCGGAAAGAAGTACGGGTATCGCTTCTTTTCCAGCCGGGACGCCTACCGCGCGGCCGTTTTGAAGCTGTATCGGGAAGAGATTCTGCCCGCAATCCCGAAGGGCCTTTGCGGCGCGATCTATACGCAGCTGTCCGACGTCGAGCAGGAACGAAACGGGATCCTTACATATGACCGTACAGAAACCAAAACAGACGCGGCGGAAATGAAAGCGCTTGCCGACGCGCTGTATCGGGAAATCGGCAATTAAATACAAAAAGGACCGCAAGATGCGGTCCTTTTATGTATTGAAAATGCTTAGTTCAGAGCGTCCTTGAGCGCCTTGCCGGCCTTGAACGATGCGGACTTAGACGCAGCGATTTCGATCTCCATGCCGGTTGCCGGGTTGTGGCCCTTGCGTGCCGGGCGGGTCTTGGTCTCAAAGGAACCGAAGCCTGCAACAGAAACCTTCTCGTCCGCCTTGAGTGCGTCGACGATGGTTGCAACAACCGCGTTCACGGCCTTCTCTGCGTCCTTCTTGGACAGTTCGCTCTTCTCTGCAACTGCAGCGATCAGATCAGTCTTATTCATTGTAATTCCTCCGTATATATATTTCAATTGTGTAGTGGTCCGTTTCAACGAACATTGCATATTGTAGCAATCAAATCCGTATCCGTCAACCCCTAAATTTGAAATTCATCCGATAAAATGGGATTTTTTTGCTTTTTCCCAATAGAAATCCTGCTCCTTCAGCGTCAGTTTCGATAATTCGAAACCGTCTTCCCGTGCAAGCGTCTCCATCCTGCCAAATCGCTCGATAAACTTGTCCGATGCATCATGCAGGACCTGTTCGCTGTCAAGACCCAGGAGCCGGATCACATTGACCACGGCGAAGAGCAGATCCCCCGCTTCCTCCGGAACGCATCCGTCGCCTTGCATGGCGGCCTTCAGTTCGTCGATCTCCTCACTGACCTTCGGCATTGCCTCGTCGGCGTCATGCCAGTCAAAGCCGACCTTACGTGCGCGGTTCTGCACCTTGCTCGCACGCATCAGCGCAGGAAACCGCTTCGGTACTGCGCAGAGAACTTCCTTTTGCGTTTTCTGGTTCTTTTCCTTTTGCTTAAGCTCGTCCCAGCGCACCAGCACGTCGGCGGCGCTTTCCGCCTTCTCCGTACCGAATACGTGCGGATGCCGGTAAACCATCTTTTTAACAATGCCGTCGGCAACATCGCGTTCGGTAAACCGTCCCTGCTCGTCCGCGATCGTCGAATGGAACACGACGTCCATCAGCACGTCGCCGAGCTCCTCGACAATGTGTGCATCGTCCCGCTCGTCGATCGCGTCGTTCAATTCGTAACACTCTTCAATGAGATCGCCCTTGAGGCTCTCGTGCGTCTGCTCGCGGTCCCAGGGACAGCCGCCCGGCGCGCGAAGCCGATGCATCACGGCGACAAGGTCATAATAGCCGTAGCGCGTGCGCTGTTCAAACGGTGCAGGCTTCACATATAGAACCGAGCCCGCAAAGAGCGTGCGGCGGCGATCCAGCTCCGACAGCGGGAACGTGCGGCAGGCATAATGCCCGTCCGGCTGCAGCGTTGCAAGCGTGACCGGCCATTCCTCCGGGTAGTATTCCGAAAGCAGCAGCTTGACCTCGCCCGCAATGATCGGATTGTCAATCTCCTGTACGAGAAGCGGTACATCCGGGTCGAGGCGCTTCGGCAATGTGCGCGCCGTAAAAAGCGTCGCATCCTGGATCGCCGGAAAAGCCGCCTTGGCATAGGAAACGCCGGGCAGCACGTCCACGCGGAAGCCCTTGCGTTTTGCGGCTGTTTCGATCGCAGGAAGCTGCGCAAAACAGCCGTCGCCCATGACGGCATACACGCAGTCCTCGCCAGACACAAGGCGGTCTGCAATTGCGTTGTTCAGCGCATCGTAATCCGATGCGGATTCATACAGATCATCCATGGAAACAAACGGCAGTTTGGCGTCGAGAACCGGTTTTGCCGAAGGATGCTCCGTCGTTTGCAGATACAGCGTTTTTGCGCACAAAACGGCGTCCCACGCGGCACGCGTCAGCGTTTTGGGCGTGGACAGCGGTGCGATCGTAATGGTTTTCATGTTATCTCCTTGCAAAGCGGGCGAGCTTTCTGCCGCCCGGAATATAAGCCAGTTCGTCCTTTGTGAAGATGGCAAACAGCACCATGAACAGCAGGTAAACGACGATCGCAACAAGGATCGCGATCACCGCCGGAATACGCGCCATCATGCCGGATTGGAACAGAGACAGCTTGGACAGCAGCTCGTTCGTCCCCCATGCCGCACCGCCCATCAGCGCGGATGCAAGCGTTGGCTTGAGAAATGTATCCATGATGTTGATCTTCGCCTTTGTAATGCGCAGCAGCGCGACGGTATCGAGAATGCCCGCGATGCCGAAGCAGGCAAGATTCGAGATGACCGCCCCAAGGATGTTGACGCTCTTCATGGGAATGAAGATGAAGTTGACGGCGACCTTGGTGAGTCCGCCGATCAGCAGAAAATACATCGGAAGCCGGTGTTTGCCGGCGCCCTGCAGCGCGCCGGTTGCGGTTTGCACCAGTGAGATGAACACGACCGTGAAGGCGGCCACGCGCATCAACGGCTCGGCGATCGCAAGCGCATCCCAGAATTTCGGATCGCTGCGCATATACAGCAGCTTGATGATCGGTCCGGCCAGTACGGAGAGTCCGACTGCGCAGGGAATGCCGATCGCCATTGCGATTTTTAGGCTCAGAAGCGACAGGTGCTGTACGTCGCTGCGATCCTGCCGGATGCGCGCCGCAGAGATCGCCGGCACGATCGACATGGCGACGCCGACCGTCAGCGTTGCGGGCAGGTTGATAACGGAACGCACATAGGTGCAGAGCGAAGTATAGCTGAGTTCGGCTGTCTCCTTCGTAAACCCGGCTTTCAGGAGAAGCTGCTCGATCATGGAGGAGTCGAGCATGTTGGCGATGGGCAGGATCGACGCGCCGAGCGTGATCGGGATCGCAATGACGAGCATCGGGCCGATCACCTTCCCGTGCGGATCCGGATCCTCGATCAGTGCTTTGTATTCTTTGCGCGCGCGAAGATAGAAAACGATCATCACGATGAGCGCAAGGGCTTCGGAGATCGTAACGCCGAGAAGCAGTCCGGCTGCGCCTGCTGCATACTGAAACGCCGTTCCCTCATATTTGCGGAACAGCACCGATGCGAGCACCAGTCCGAATATGAATTTGAACACCTGCTCAGCAAGCTGCGATACGCTCGTACCGGTCATGCGCTGCAGGCCCTGCAGATAGCCGCGGTACGCGCAGATCACGGAGACGAACAGCAGCGCGGGCGCAAGTGCCATCAACGAATATTCGATGCCGTCCTTTGCGCCCAGAAGAACCGTTCCGATCCATCTTGCGCCGAAGAACATGAACGCGGATGTGACGGCGCCGATCAGCAGAAGCAGCAGGAGCGAACGATGAAAGACGCGCTTTGCACCATCATAATTGCCGACGGCGGCACGCTCCGCAACCATGCGGGAGATCGCGGTCGGAATGCCGGAGCTTGCGATGATCAGAAGCCACGAGTATACCGGAAATACCTTTTCATAAAAGTACATGCCGTCCTCAAGGATCGTGCGGACCGCAAAAATGCGAATCAGTACGCCGATCACCTTGCAGACAAGCCCTGCGATCGTCAGAATGGCCGCGCCTTTGACAAATGCTGTTTTCTTCGTCGTTTCCATGCGCACAGTATAGCAGATACGGTGCCGGTTTTCAAGTATCAGTCATATGACTGCAATGCAGCGGTGAAAATTCCTTCGTTTTCCGCATACAGCGAAAAAAGCGCAGTGATCGGCAGCGGATTCTCTCCCTTGCCTGCTTCGATCGTGAACGCCTTTTGGCCGAGTGCGCCGATCACCCAGTCCTTGTAGCCCGCATAGCTGCTGCCCTGCGGCACGGTCGCGACGCGATACCCGGACGCTTCGGAAAACCGCCGTGCGAGCGCGTACGAGCCATCCGGCGCATAGCCCTGATACTCCCAATAAATCTCGCCGCCCTGTGTGTGGTAAGCGATCGCGCAGTCAAAGCGTTCCCTGCGTGTCAGTTCGTACATCGCACGATCCTCCGGCGCCTCAAGCGGCGCAGTTCCGACATAATCGCGCGGACCCGGACGCGTATAGCCCTGCGCATACTTGATCGAGCGCGCATTCTCCCAACCGGCCGGATAGCCGAGGTTCAGGTCGACGCCGCGAATGTTCGACTTCCAGCCGGACGGAAACGGGATCGACGGATAAAACGCGGACAGAGCCTTTGCGCTTTCATAATAACTGTCGCCCTCCCCGATCGCGCCAGTCACCAAATCGACGCCGTCCGGATTCACCAGCGGCACCAACGTCAGCGTCGACTCCCGATACAGCTCTCGCGCGGACGCGCCGCTGATCGTGCCGTCGCCTGCATAACCTTTCGCGTACCGTTCCAGAAACAGCAGCACAAGCGGCGTCGTGATCCATTCGT
The DNA here is from genome assembly GCA_918244965.1 of Clostridiales bacterium. Classification (GTDB taxonomy): domain Bacteria; phylum Bacillota; class Clostridia; order Christensenellales; family CAG-138; genus UBA3792. Next base: position 35,193 of record CAKJYC010000002.1, read on the forward strand.
TGGCATGATGCGACGCGTTGATCCCGACGCGCCGCGTTCCCTCCCCGATCGTGATCGCTTCGATGCTGCGTCCCATGACGCTCGCTCCGATCACGGACCGCTTCACAAACGGGTAGCGCAGGCAAAGGCCCTCCAACACGCAGGCGGTCAAAAAAGATGAATACGAAAGGTCTGTAAAGACGACGTCGAACGGCAGCGGCACGACGATCTCCTCGCCCGCCGTCCATGTCGCCTCCGGATTGGCTGTACGAATCATCGCTGCGTCGGCGCCGAATCGTTCTGCAAGCGAGTCCGGCGTTTCGCCCTCTGAAAGCCGTGCAAACGTCACGCCGCACAGATACGGATAGAGCGCCGTCCATGTCATTCGATCGGTGACGCCTTCTGCGCGCAGGCCAAACCGCGTCTGAAAGCGTACAAGCGCGCGCTCGGTGCGCCGTCCGAAGATCCCGTCGATTTCTCCCGGCTCCTCCCCCGCGCGCAAAAGCGCGGCCTGCAAGTATTGTACTAACAATCCCGTATCACCGAATCGAAGCGTCTGCATATCGTCTCCTCCGTCGTTTTTGCTATTCTATGCGCCGCAATGCACAAAAAGCCCGCTCACGCGGAGCGGGTCTTGGATCGGTTGTTCAGTTTTCGGAGTCCAGGATGTATTTCAGAACGCTGTCGACGCCGTCGAGATAGTCGTCCCACGTCTCGTATATGATGACCTCCGGCATGAGCGGTCCGTCGCCGTATTCCGGCCAGAAATCCGCGTAGAGCGTCGAGCACTTGAACGTTAAGCCGGAATTCGGCATCGTGTACACGGGCCCGTAGAAGAAGCGTACCGGCTGTCCGCCCGGCGTTCCGACCAGCTGCACCCGATCCACGCGGCGGCACAGCATGGAGGGCAGCGCGATCGCGCCGGAAAAGCTCTCATTGTTGATGAGGACATAAGCTTGCGCGCCGGACGCATTCAGGTAGTTCACAAGTCTGATATAGTTTCCGTTCAGATCCGGTAATCCTCCCGGATTGCTGCGCAGGTCGACGATGACCTTCCTCAGTTTTCCGGTCTCTCCCGCCTGCTCGAACGCATCGTCGAGCACCTTGCCGAAAGCGTCGTCCGCATTGCATTCGTTAATCCTCAGATACAGCGCTTCTCCGTCCGCGAGCAGGCGGAACCACGCTGCGACGGTCCGATCGGATTCCGGCAAGTGGATATCGGCGTCGCCCGGTGCAACGTCCGGCAGATAATATGTTTGCGGCGCGCTGAGGTAATCGCCGATCACCGATACGATCTCGATCTCCGATTCCTCCCCATCGCGGGAAAGCACGGTCAGGCGGGCGGTATTCCCGCTGTCCATGACGCCGATATAGCGCAGTACGGAGCTCGACGAAAGAACACTGCTGCGGTATCCGACGACCAAAGCATCCAGCGCCGAATCCGTTTCATAATGCATGATCGGTTTCAACTTTTCCCGGATCTCCGGAAGCGCGAAGCCGTTGATGGCGATCAGGCGCTTGCCGAGAAGCGCATCCGTGTATTCCTCACTGCATGCGTCGATCACGCAGGCAATGCCGTCTTCTGATTGGATCTGCATAACCCAGAACGGCAGGTACTCGTTCCTCGCCGCGTCTGTTTGTCTGATGAATGCATGCAGATCCGGCAGCAGCGCAACAACCTCCCACAAGCCGAATATGATCTCTTCGTCCGTTCTTTCGGGAATCGAGAGAATGATCTCGTTGATCTTGTCGATGAACCGCGCCTTGAGCGCCGGATCGAAGAATTTCTGACTGCCGCTTGACGCGATCCGAAGCAGTGTCGAATCATAGATGGTGGTCGTTTGGATCCGGTCCGAAATGAGCGCATGTCCGTTGTACGGATCGAGGTACATATTCGCAAAGTATACGATATCCTCCTCCCATTTCCGGTCGCGCTCGTCCGTCATGATATAGTTGTACGGCTTGCGGGCATCGACATACGGCGGTGAGGGTTCTTCGGTCGGCGCAGACGTATCCTGTCCGACGATCGGCGCTGCGCTTGCAGATTCAGCCGTTTGCTGTATGCCGCAGCCGATCGGCAGCAGCATCAGCGCGAGCAGACAGATCAGAAACCGTTTCATAGTGTACTCCTTCCCGGATTGCGGCTCGTCATATGAAACGTCCCCTTTGATTCTGTAATCAGTATGCCATTCTTTTCTTCGTTTGTACATGAACGGTTCCCCGGTTTACGCACGTATATTTCCGTATCATCAGCGAGATAGAAGGCCTGACGCCGCCAAATGCCGTCCGTTCAGTTCTTGTGCGTCAAAACATACCATAGAACACTGTCGACGCCATTGATATAATCGAGCCATGTTTGTTTCACGATCACGTCCGGCATCAGTGTGTCGTCCTCATAATTCGGCCAGAAATCAACATATTCCGAGGAGCATTGACACTGAATGCAGGAGTACGGCAGCCGGAAGCTGTCTCCGCGAAAGAACCTTGTCGGCTGTCCGCCGAGCGTCCCTATGATCCTTGTGCCTTCCACGCGGCGGCGAAGCATCGCCGGGATGCCGATTGCCGCAGAAAAGCTGTTGCCGTCGATCAGGATCACAACCTTTGCTTCAATGGTGTCAAGATATTCAACGAGCTTCCGGAAGTTGCCCGACAAATCGCTGTAACCGCCCGAATTGTTGCGAAAATCCAAAATAACGGTCTGCAGCGCGCCGCCCTTCTCCGCAGCATCGAACGCCCTGTCAAACAACGAGCCAACGGACTCGTCGACGACACAGCTGGTAAAACGCAGATACAGCACTTCCCCGTCCTTCATGATCCTGTACCATACGTTTTGATCCCCGGAATCCTTCAGGTATATGCCCGTATCGTCATATTCGTTTCCGATGCCGCCGTAGGCGGTAAAGCGCGTGGAATCGTCCGGATCGGACACCCGGAAGAGCGTGACTTCGTGCCTGCTCTCCGTTCCGTCGATGCCGCGCACGGTGATCCATGCCGTTTCATCCTCGTCGTTCATGACGCCGACATGACACAGCACGTCGCAATTCATAAGGAAATCATCCTGATAGGATATTGCTTCAAACGCTGCTTCGTTTTCACAGCTGATCATCGGCCGCATGCGTTCTCTGATCTCGTCGATCGGTACGTCGTTGATTGCAAGCAGCTGCAAGCCGAGGAGGTCGGACAGCTCCGAACGGATCGCCCATATCGCGGCGATCGTTTTTCCGTGATCGTCGACCGGCACCACAAGGATCGGCAAGGCTTTGTCCGGTTTCAGAAAGCTGACGTAGGAATGCAGATCCTGCATCATCGCCGCCGCTTCCATCAATCCGATATTCAATTCCCGATCGGTCGATTCCGGGATCGATCGGATCAGCGAATTGATTTTTGCGAGAAAGCGGGATTTGAGCGCGGAATCGTAATAGTTCACCCAAGTGCTCTCCACGTATTGCATCAAGGTGTCGCTGAAGTAATATACGCTCGTCCAGCGGTCTGTCAGCAGCGGATGTCCGCGATCGGGATCCAGATATGTATTTGCGAAGGCAACGATGTCCTCCTCCCACCTGCGGTCGAGGCTGTCGGTCGTTGTATAGGTGTAAGGCATACCGAAGTCGGTATACGGGGTATCCGCAGATGATTGTGCCGTGCCGGTATTCGTTCCGCAGCCGAACGGCAGCAAAAGCAGAACCAGTATGAGGATCAACCGTTTTTTCATATAGGCCCCCTTTGCAATGACCGTCCCGATATATAGGTATTATACATGAATCCGCGCAGTTTGGAAACATTTTTGCGCATTTTGGCATCTTCGGTATTTTGCCCTTGTGGAAACGAACGGAATATGGTAAAATGTGATATCTATGGAGGTATGAAATGCCATACTTTACACACGGTGAAACAAAGAACAAATTGATCCTTTTATATATTGCCGACCGCGCTGCTGCCCTGCTCACGCGCGAGCAGCTGTACCGCACGGCGATCCTGAATTCCGAGATGGAATACTTCGCCTTCGAGGAAGCGCTGGGCGAGCTTTTGGAGGACGGGCTTCTGACCGAGGTGCCGAAGCCCTTCGGCGCAGGTCTGGGAATAACCGATCTCGGACGGGAAGCGCTGTCGCTCTTTGAGAAGAGCGTTCCGCAGAACGAGCGCGACCGGCTCGACGGCTACCTTGCGGCGCATCGCACGGATTTTCTGCGCGAAACGCAGATCTCCAGCCGGATCGAGAAAACGCCGACCGGCGTGATGCTGCATCTCATGCTGTCCGAGGCGGACCGTGTGATCCTGTTCGTTTCGCTTGCGGCCGCAGGCGAAGAGCAGGCGCTTGCGCTTCGCAGCCGTTGGGACGAAGCTGCCGATCCGATCTACAACTTCATTTGGGACGCGCTGAGCAATCGCCCGGAGGATCGCCATGGATCTTGAAAAGCTGAATCCGCCGCAGCGCGAGGCTGTCACTACGACCGAGGGACCGCTTTTGATCCTTGCGGGCGCAGGCAGCGGCAAAACGCGCGTGCTGACGCACCGTATTGCATATCTAATCGAAGAAAAGGGTGTGTCGCCCTATCGCATTCTTGCGCTGACCTTTACGAACAAGGCCGCGAAGGAGATGCGCGAGCGCGTCGATTCGCTGGTCGAAACCGATGCGAGCCGTATCTGGGTCGCGACGTTTCACGGCTTCTGCGCACGGCTTTTGTCGATGGAGATCGACCGGCTCGGCTACGGCAAATCATTCATCATCTACGATGAGCAGGACCAGCAATCGCTGATCGGGCATATCATCAAGGATATGAACCTGAACGACAAGGTGTTTTCTAAGCGCATGCTTGCCGGGATCTTCTCGAACGCAAAGAACCACTCCCTCTCCCCGCTCGCGTTTTTACGGGAAACGGGTCAGCCGATCCAGGTGCTCGAAGCCTTCAAGCTCTACGAAAAGCGGCTGAAGGATGCGAACGCGCTGGACTTCGACGATCTCCTGCTGTGTACGATCCGTCTGTTTGAAGAGAACCCGGACGTGCTGGAAAAGTATCAGGGACGGTTCCAATATATTCTCGTCGACGAGTATCAGGATACGAACCTTGCGCAGTACCATATCGTGAACCTGCTTGCAAAGACGCACAGGAATCTCTGCGTGGTCGGCGACGACGATCAGAGCATCTATGCCTGGCGCGGCGCGGACATTCGCAACATTCTCGAATTTGAGAAGGACTTTTCGGGCTGCAGGGTCATCCGGCTTGAGCAGAACTACCGCTCGACCGAAAAAATCCTCAACGCCGCAAACGCCGTCATCCGCAACAACCGCGGCCGCAAGGAAAAGCAGCTCTGGACTGCTGAAAAGGGCGGCGATCCGATCGACGTGCACGAAGCGAACGACGAACGCGACGAGGCATACTATATTTGTTCGCGCATTGCAAGCGGCGTTCGTTCCGGCGCGCGCTACGACGATTTTGCGATCCTCTACCGCACGCATGCGCAAAGCCGCGTGCTCGAAATGATGCTGAAGAGCTTTCTGATCCCGTATCGCGTCTACGGCGGCGTATCGTTCTTCTCGCGCGCGGAGGTCAAGGACATCCTCGCTTACCTGCGTCTGGTGCTGAATCCCGCCGACGACGAAGCGTTTTTGCGCACGGTCAATCTTCCGCCGCGCGGCATCGGCGCAACGAGCATTGCGCAGCTTGCCGACAGCGCAAGACGGCGCGGGATCCCGCTTTTGTCCGCGGTCATCTCTCCCGGCGATCTGCCGCCGCGCACTGCTGCGAAGTTCACGCCGTTTCTCAATCTGTTCCAATTGCTCTATGAGCTGTTGGACACGATGTCCCTTGCGGCCTTTACGCGCGAGCTTATAGAACGGATCGGCTATGACGCGTATCTTCGGGACGACAAAAAGGAGAACTATGAGACGCGCGCCGAGGTCGTCGAGGAGCTTCTGGGCTACATCGAGGAGTTCGAGGAAAGCTATACGGAAAACGACGGCAATGTGCTGCAGGCATTCCTGACGAACGTCGCGCTGTTTTCGCAGGCGGACAATGTGGACGAAACGAACGGCTGCGTGAACCTGATGACGCTGCATGCCGCGAAGGGACTGGAGTTTCCGAACGTGTTTCTGTGCGGACTTGAAGAAGGGCTCTTCCCCTCCCGTCAGTCGTCCGGCGACGATGAAAAGCTGGAGGAGGAACGCAGGCTGTGCTACGTCGGCGTGACGCGCGCGAAAAAGCGGCTGTATTTGTCGTATGCGCGGGAACGCACGCTGTACGGACAGACGGAACCCGCTCTGCCCTCGCGATTCCTGAACGAAATGGGCGATACGATCTCCCTGCCGGAGAACCGGTACAGCCGCCGCGCCGCGCCGGAGCGTCGATGGGACGGTTCCTCCCGTTCGTCGTTCGGCTCCTCCGCCTCCCTCTTCAATGCGCCGATCCAGAAGCCGTCTCAGCCGGCGAAACCCGCTGTGGGCACGAAGCCGGAGCCGCCGAGGAAGGCGCAGACATTCACCGGAACCGTCGGCAGCCGCGTGCGCCACAAGCTGTTCGGCGAAGGGACCGTGATCGGGCTTGACGGCGCAGGCGCCGCGATGATCGTTCAGATTCGCTTCGACAACGGAGCCGTAAAAAAACTGGCGGCAGGCTTTGCCCCGCTGGAAGTATTGGAGTAAACTATGGATCGTCAGCATGAATTGGTAAACATTCTGAATCGCTACGCCGCCGCTTACTATGAGCAGGACGCGCCGCTTGTGTCCGATGCGGAATACGACCGGCTGTACGACGAGCTTCTGGCGCTCGAAGCCGATAGCGGCGTTGTGCTGCCCGACAGTCCCACGCTGCGCGTCGGCGGCTCGCCGCTCAAAAAGTTCGAGGAGCACCGGCATCTCGGCCGGCTCTGGAGTCTTGACAAGGTGCGCACGCCGGAGGGACTCAAGGACTTTGTGCGCAAGGTCACCGCAGCGTCGCCCGAACCGCCGACGTTTGCGCTTGAATATAAATTCGACGGACTGACCGTCAATCTGACCTATGACAACGGCGTGCTCGTACAGGGCGCGACGCGCGGCAACGGCGTCGTCGGCGAGGCGATCCTGCCGCAAATGCGCACGATCCGCTCGATCCCGCTCACCATCCCGTTCAAGGGGCGCATGGAGGTGCAGGGCGAATGCATCATGCGTCTTTCCGTGCTGGAAGCGTACAACCGCACAGCGACCGAACCGCTGAAAAATGCGCGCAACGCGGCCGCAGGCGCGCTCCGCAACCTCGATCCGGCCGTGACGGCCGCGCGAAAGCTCGACGTCTTCTGCTACAACGTCGGCTATATCGAAGGAAAAACGCTGACAAATCAGAAGGAAATGCTCGATTTCCTCAAGGAAAACGGCTTCCCCGTCTGTCCGTATGTGCGCTGGCTTCATACGCCCGACGAGATCATGGACGAGATCGACAAGGCCGAAACGATGCGCGATACGCTCGATTTTCTGATAGACGGCATGGTCGTCAAGGTGACGGACTTTGCGCTGCGCGAGAAGCTCGGCGCAACCGAAAAGTTCCCGCGCTGGGCCATGGCGTACAAGTTCGCCGCCGAAGAGCTGACGGCGACGATCCTCGACGTCACCTGGGAGGTCGGACGGACCGGCAAGCTGACGCCGCTTGCGCACATTGAGCCGGTCGAGTTTTCCGGCGTGACCGTGAAGAAGGCGACGCTGAACAACTGGGACGATGTGCAGAGAAAGCGCGTCGGGATCGGTTCGCGCGTATTTATCCGCCGCAGCAACGACGTGATCCCGGAGATCCTCGGCGCCGTGCCCGACGACAAACCGGAACGTCCGGTCGAAAAGCCCGTCGTCTGTCCGCAGTGCGGCGCGCACGTCGAACTGCGCGGCGCGCACCTCTACTGCACCAACTCGCTCTCCTGTCGTCCGCAGATCGCGGCGCGGCTGTCGCATTACGCGTCCCGCGACGCCATGGACATCGACACGTTCGCCGGAAAGACCGCCGAACAGCTGATCGACGCGTTCGGCATCAGCACGATCCCGGAGCTGTATGCGCTGTCGCACGAGCAGCTCAAGGCGCTCGATCGCTTCGGTGCGAAGAAGGCGCAGAACCTTCTGGACGCATTGGAGGCGAGCAAGCACCGGCCGCTCGCCGCGTTCCTGTACGCGCTCGGCATTCCGAACGTCGGCACCAAAACCGCAAAGGACCTTACGCGGCGCTTCGGTACGCTGGACGCCGTGCGGCACGCAACGCGTGAGGAGCTGTCCGCGATCGACGACGTCGGCGACGTGGTCGCGAACGACATCGTGACGTTCTTCTCCGACACGCGCATTGCGGATCAGATCGACCGGCTTTTAGAGCTCGGCGTGCATCCGGAGGAAATGCAAAAGCGCGACGGCGGTCCTCTGCCGCTTTCCGGAATGACGGTCGTGATCACCGGCACGCTTGCAACGCTTTCACGGCGCGAAGCCGAGGCGCTGGTCGAGCAGAACGGCGGCAAGGCGGCCGGAAGCGTATCGAAGAATACGTCGTTTGTGGTCGTCGGCGAAAACGCAGGCAGCAAGGCGGACAAGGCGCAATCGCTCGGCATTCCGATGCTGAACGAGGCAGAGTTTTTGCAAAGGCTCGGAAAATGAAGATAGGCAAGCTGGACAACGATACTTTAGAGAGACTGATCCTCGATCGGTTTCATCATACGCGCAGCGAATCCTTCGGCGCACCGCGCATCGGCATGGACTGTGCCATGCTGGATTTTTCGGGCGATCTGATCGTAACAAGCTGCGATCCGATCACCTCGGCCGACGCGCGGCATATCGGCGCGCTGTCGGTGCATGTCAACTGCAACGACGCGGCGGCCAGCGGCGCGGAACCCGTGGCGCTGCTTGTGACGCTTCTGCTGCCGCCCGACGCGACCGAGGACACGGTTGCAATGATCGCCGAGGATTTAGAGGATGCGGCAGAGCGCGCAGGCGTCGATATCATCGGCGGGCATACCGAGGTGACCGACGCCGTGACCCGCGTTACGACCTGCACGACGGTGCTGGCGAGAACGCCGAAGGCAAGGATGCTCTGCGGCGCAAAGGCGGGCGACGCGATCGTGATGACAAAATGGGCCGGACTCGAAGGAACTATGCTGATCGCGTGCGATCACGCGGATCGGCTGCAGGCCGTTCCTCATGCGTTGATCGCGCAGGCAAAGGCGCTCAATCAGCATCTGTCCGTGGTGCCGGAAAGCCGTATTGCGATGCAGCACGGCGCGCACGCCATGCATGACGTCACCGAGGGCGGCGTGCTCGGCGCGGTATGGGAGCTTGCGGCGCAGTCGCAACTGGGCGCGGTCGTCGATCGGGACGCGATCCCGGTCCTCCCGGAAACAAAAGCGATCACGGATGCGGTCAACATCGACCCGTACCGGCTGATGGCAAGCGGTTCCATGCTGATCGCGTGCGAACACGGTGACAAAATGGCTGCCGCGCTGAACGAAGCCGGGATCCCCGCCGCGGTGATCGGACGCATTACAGAAAACGGATTCTGTTTTTCGGACGGGTCCCCGCTCGATTCGCCGGGTCCGGACGAACTGTACCGTCTGTTTTCTCCCGAAAATGAAAAATAATCCGTCTTCCGGGCTTGTGTTTTCCATACGGAATATGGTATACTTTGTATTTGCGGAGGTAAGGGTATGAAAAGCATGACCGGATATGGAAAGGGCGTCGTCCAAAAGGACGGACGCGAGCTGACCGTCGAACTGAAAAGCGTGAACCATCGCTTTCTGGACGTCTCGATGCGTCTGCCCCGCGTGCTTTCCTGTATCGAGGACACGCTTCGCTCGACGATCGCCGCGCGGCTTGCCCGCGGACACGTCGATGTGTTCGTGAATTACCGCAACACGCGCAGCGACGCGAAATCCGTTCGCATTGACGAAGATCTGCTCCATGCATATATCGTCGCTGCATCCGAAGCGAATGAGAAGCTGAACCTTACCTACGATCTGACGCTTTCAAATGCGCTGCGGCTCCCGGACGTGACGGAGATCGTTCCCGCCGATGAAGACAATGACGCGCTGATCGCGCTTGCGAGGGATGCGACAAATCTTGCGCTCGACGCGCTGATCGAAATGCGGATCGCCGAAGGCGACAGGCTGAAGATCGCGCTGAACGCAGGCGTCGACGCCATGGACACGTATCGCGAGCAGATCCTTGCCCGCGCGCCGTTCGTGGCTGAGGAGTACCGTCGAAAGCTCAACGAACGTATTGAGGCGGTACTTTCCGATACGGAGATCGACCGTGCACGGCTTGCGACCGAGGTCGCGCTGTTTGCGGACCGCTGCTGCATCGACGAGGAGCTTGTCCGGCTGAAAAGCCATATCGCGCAGTTCCGTACGTATCTCGATACGAACGAACCGGTCGGGCGGAACATGGACTTTATCGTGCAGGAAATGAACCGCGAATGCAACACGATCGGCAGCAAAGCAAACGACGCCGGGTTGACAAAGGCCGTGCTTGCATGCAAGGCGGAGATCGAAAAGCTTCGCGAACAGATCCAGAATGTGGAGTGACGGTATGAAGGACAATGCGGCTTTGGTATCGGTCGGATTCGGCAACATCGTCTCCGGCGCGCGGATCATTGCGGTCGTCACTCCGGATTCCGCGCCGGTCAAGCGGCTCATTCAGGACGCACGCGACCGGCGGCTACTGATCGATGCAAGCTGCGGTCGCAAAACGCGCGCCGTGCTTGTGATGGACAGCGGACACGTCGTTCTGTCGGCGCTGCAGTCCGAGACGATTGCAAAGCGGCTGAACGCCGAATGGAACACAGAAGGATAAGGAGCGTACTATGGCAAGAAAACGAAAAGGCCTTTTGCTCGTGGTTTCCGGACCTGCCGGCGTCGGAAAAGGCACGGTCAACGCAATGCTGATGCAGCGTCACCCCGAAATCAAGATGTCGGTATCGGTGACCACGCGCGCGCCGCGTCCCGGCGAGATCGACGGCGTACACTACTTCTTCCGCACAAAGGAAGAATTCGACCGTATGATCGAGGAGAACGCGTTTCTGGAATACATGCACGTCTTCGGCATGAACTACTACGGAACACCGCGGTCATTCGTCGAAGCCGAGCGCGAGAAAGGCAACCACGTCATCCTTGAGATCGACGTGCAGGGCGCGATGAAGGTCAAGGAGGCCTGTCCGGACGCGGTGATGGTGTTTATCGCTCCCCCGTCCCTTGCGATCCTGAAAAGCCGTCTGGTCGGCCGCGGCACGGAAACGCAGGAATCCATCGACGTCCGCACCGCGACGGCGCTGAACGAGCTGAAAATGCTGCCGCAATACGATTACATGGTTATCAACGACGTGCTTGAAGAGGCCGTCGGCGAAATGGAATCCATACTGACCTCGGAGCTACTGCGCACCGAACGGAATACAACGCTTATTGAGAAATTGACAGGAGGCGAAACCATATGATGAATTATCCTTCTTTGAACGAGCTGGTCAAAAAAGCCGGATGCCGCTACATGCTCGTGACTGCAGTCGCGAACCGTGCAAGACAGCTCCAGGACCATCCCGAAAAGCTCGGCACGAACAAGCCGGTTTCCATGGCTGTGGATGAGCTCTACCATGACCGATTGATTCTGAACGCACCGAAAGATAACTGACGCGTTGTTTTTCGCCCGCTGCGTTTTGCACGGGCGTTTTTTTACAAACGAAAGATGTTTGCCGAAGTGATCGTTGACATTGCGCATACCGCCGTGGACCGCAGGTTCACCTATCGCATTCCGGACGATCTTCCCGTCACGCAGGGACACCATGTGTTCGTCCCGTTCGGACAGGGAGACCATATGAAGGAAGGCTTTGTCGTTGCGCTGAAACACACTTCGGACTATCCGGAGATCAAGGACATCGCAAGGATCATCGAGCCGTATCCCGTGCTTTTGCAGGAACAGATCGCGCTTGCGGAATGGATGAAGGACGCATATCACTGTCTGTTCGTCGACGCGCTCCGGCTGATGATCCCCGCCCAGCTGCGCGGTATGCGCATCAAGGAAAAGAAGGTCCGCACCGTCGCGCTTGCAGACGGCGTCGATCCGGAAGCCGCGCTGACCGCGCTTGAAAAAGCGCCGGTACAAAAGCGCATCCTTGAGATCATCGCAAGGATCGGCGCGGAAGCCTCGGTCCCGGACCTGAACCGGTTCTGCCCCGGCTGCACGCCCGCCGTGAACGCGCTGATCAAGAAAGGATTCCTGACCGAGCAGAGTGAAACAGTCTTTCGCCGTCCTGCAAAGTACCGCATCCATACGCCGGACTACGCGCTGACCGACGCGCAAAGCATTGCGGCTGACGCGGTCAAAGCGGCGGTCGAAGCCGGACAGGGCAATGTGTTGCTGCTGCACGGCGTCACCGGCAGCGGCAAAACGGAGGTCTATCTCCATGCGATCGCGGACTGTCTTGCGCTCGGCAAGCAGGCGATCGTACTGGTGCCGGAGATTTCGCTGACGCCGCAGACCGTCGGTCGATTCACCGACCGGTTCGGAGAGCGGATCGCCGTACTGCACAGCCATCTTTCCGCAGGCGAACGGTTCGATGAATGGCGGCGTATCCGGCTCGGTCTTGCGGACATCGTGATCGGCGCGCGCAGCGCCGTCTTCGCGCCGGTGGAGCGGCTCGGTTTGATCATCATCGACGAGGAGCACGAATCAAGCTATCAGAGCGAATCACAGCCGCCCTACCTTGCGACCGAGATCGCAGCAAAGCGCGTGAAAGCGCTCGGCGGCGCGCTTCTTTTGGGCAGCGCTACCCCGTCGCTTCTGAGCTATTCGCGCGCGCTGTCCGGAAAGTATACGCTTCTCACACTGCCCGACCGGATCGCCGGACGACCGCTGCCGACGGTGGAGACCGTCAACATGCGCGACGAGCTTCTGATGGGGAACAACAGCATCTTTTCCGATAAGCTGACCGAGCGTCTTTCCGAATGTATTGCCGTCGGACAGCAGGCAATGCTGTTCATCAACCGGCGCGGGTATGCAACCTTTGTGAGCTGCCGCAGCTGCGGATATGTCCTGAAATGCGACAACTGCGATATTTCGATGACATACCATAAGTCCGAGCTGCGCACACGCTGTCACTACTGCGGCGCGACAAAGCCTCTGCCGAAGGAGTGTCCGAACTGCAAAAAGCCGTTTATCAAGCAGTTCGGCGTCGGTACCGAGCAGGTCGAGGAGGCCGTACACCGGCTCTTCCCCTCGGTACGCACGCTGCGCATGGACACGGACACGATGCGCGAGAAGGGCAGTTATGAAAAGCTGCTTTCCGCATTTCACCGCGGCGACGCGCAGGTGCTGATCGGCACGCAGATGATTGCAAAGGGGCACGACTTTCCGAACGTCACGCTGGTCGGCATCGTCGCGGCCGACACAACGCTGAATCTGCCGGATTACCGGTCGCCGGAACGGACGTTCCAGCTGCTGACACAGGTTGCCGGACGTGCCGGACGCGACAATCTGCCCGGACGCGTCGTGCTGCAGACGTACGAGCCGAACCATCCGATCATCCGGTTTGCGAAGGCGCAGGATTACGTCGGCTTCTACCACTATGAGATCATGGAGCGAAAAAAGCTCCTGTACCCTCCGTTTTCGCTCTTTCTTCGCATCGTGTTTACCGATCGCGATGAAAACAAAGCGGAACAGGGATGTCTTGAATACGCCAAAACGCTGGAGGCCGTGCTAAAGGAAACGCTCGGCGACGAAGGCGAACAGGACCTTTTGCTGCTGGTCGCCGCACAGGCGCCGATTGCAAGAATCTCCGGGTATTCACGATACCAGATCGTCATCAAGCTGCTGCGGACGAGACGTCTGCCCGCAGCAGTCAAGGCGATTACCTCCTTCCACGACCTTCACCGGGATAAATGCGGCGAGGTCCGGCTTGAAATCAATCCTCAGGAGATGTTTTGAGTATGAAGAAATATGATCGATATAAACCGCTGTTCCTTCCCGCACTGAAGGGTGCAGGCAAGTATTTCCTGCTCAGTGCGGTCGAGGTCGTTCTTGCAATCTTTGCGCTGTACTGCGCCTCGATCGTAACGAGCTATACGCTTGACTGGGTCCTTCTCGGTCAGAATCCATCTATCCCCGCGCCGCTCTTTCAATGGCTGAAGTCGCTCGGTCCGCTCGGCCGCAGCTACTGGCTCTGCGGTCTCGCCTTCCTGCTGTTCACGATGCTGAACGGTTTGTTTACGCTGCTCCGGCGAACGCATGTCGCGAAGGGTGCCGAGCACATGGCCAAGGTCATGCGCGATACGCTTTATCGCAAGCTGAACGCCGTCCCGTACGATTATCACAAGCATGTCTCGACCGGCGACCTCGTACAGCGCTGTACATCCGATGTGGATACGGTGCGCAAGTTCGTCACGAACCAGCTGATCGAAATCGTCCGGGTCATCGTGATGTTTGTCGTCGCGGCGGCGCTGATGTTCGCGATCCGTTGGGAAATGGCGCTGATTTCCATGGCGGTCATGCCGATCCTGACTGTTTCGAGCTTTCTCTATTTCCGTTATGTGCGCAAGTACTTCACCGAGGTCGACGAGGCCGAAGGCGCGCTTTCCACCGCCGTGCAGGAGAATCTGACCGGTGTGCGCGTGGTTCGCGCGTTCGGACAGCAGCGCGCCGAATACGACAAGTTCACAAGACTGAATCAGGATTTCTGCAAGAAGAACATCCGGCTTGTGAAACTGCTGGGCTTATACTGGGGCAGCTCGGATGCGATCGGCTATCTGCAGATCGCGCTGTCGCTGGTGCTCGGCGTTCTGTTCTATGTCAAAACGCGCGGCACGGCACATCCGTTTTCGCTCGGCGATATCTACCTGTTCCTTGCGCTGACGAGCCGCCTGACATGGCCGGTGCGTCAACTCGGCCGTGTGCTTGCCGACATGGGCAAGGCGACGGTCTCGCTGGACCGTCTCAACGAGATCATGAACGCGGACAATGAAACCGAGCCCGGCAAGGCGAAGACGAACTGCGATCTGAACGGCGATATCGTGTTTACAGACGTCACCTTCGGCTATGACAAGCCGAACGACGTACTGGACGGGATCAGCTTCACGGCCAAGGCCGGTCAGACGATCGGCATTTTGGGCAGCACCGGCAGCGGAAAGAGCTCGCTGGTACAGCTTCTGCAAAGGCTCTACCCCGTTACGGGCGGCGAGATCACCATCAACGGTACGCCGATCAACGACATTGACCACCACCTGCTGCGTAAAAACATTGCGATCGTGCTGCAGGAACCGTTCCTGTACTCGCGATCCATCCGGGAAAACATCATGCTGACCGCGCCGGATGCGACCGAAGCGGAGCTGTTCGAGGCTGCGCGCGAAGCAGCCGTGCATGACGTCATCGAGAAGTTTGCGGACGGCTACGAAACCGTCGTCGGCGAACGCGGCGTGACGCTTTCGGGCGGACAGCAGCAGCGCGTCGCCATTGCACGTGCGCTGATGCAGAAAGCGCCGATCATGATCTTTGACGATTCCATGAGCGCCGTCGACACCGAGACCGATGCAAAGATCCGTACCGCCTTGCGGAGCCATCACGGCAACGGGATCCTGTTCATTATCTCGCACCGCATCACAACGCTGCACGAGGCGGACCGGATCCTGGTCCTTGATCACGGCAAGCTGGTCCAGAACGGGACACATGACGAACTGATTCGCGAGGAGGGCCTGTACCGGCGCATTGCCGAGATCCAGGATTACCGCGCGGAAGGAGGTGAACAGGCATGAGTTACGAAAACGAGGTCGAATTCAATCAGAAAGAAAAGATGGATTCCAAGCTGTGGAAGCGTCTGTTCGGTTATGCGATGCGCAACCGTGCTTTGTTCGTCCGCATCCTGGTCAGTATGCTGATCGTTGCGATCATCGACGCGCTCTACCCCATCCTGACGCGATATGCGATCGACCGGTTCGTGCGACCGGACGCCGCGCCGAGCACAGACGGCATTTGGGTGTTCTTCGCCGTCTATGCAGCGCTCGTTCTCCTGCAGGGCTTCTGCACGATGCGGTTTATCGGACGGTCCGGCGAAATGGAGATGGCGATCTCCTATGCGATCCGTCAGGAAGCGTATCGCAAGCTGCAGACGCTGTCGTTCTCGTTCTATGACAAGACCTCCGCAGGCTACCTGATGGCGCGCATGGTCAGCGACGTTGCAAGGCTGTCCGACATGATCGCATGGAGCATCACGGACTTTTTATGGTGCGGGTTCTATATGCTGTTCTGCTTTGCCGCGATGTTCTGGTTCAACTGGAAGCTGGCGCTGATCGTCATGGCTGTCATTCCGCCGCTTGCGATCGTCAGCCTGTATCTGCAAAAACGAATCCTTCGCTATCAGCGTGTGGCGAGAAAGCACAATTCCCGCATCACAAGTGCGTTCAACGAAGGGATCATGGGCGCAATGACGACCAAAACGCTGGTCCGCGAGGAGAAGAACGCCGCCGAATTTGAAACGATCACGTCGGATATGCGAAAGGCAAGCGTAAAGGCGTCCGTGCTGTCCGCAACGTTTTTCCCGCTGGTGATTTCGCTCGGCGCGGTCGGAACGAGCTTTGCTCTGATCTTCGGCGGCGCGGGCGTGCAGGCAACGCTCGGCGGATCGGAAACCTTCCTCGGCATCATCACAGCCGGTACGCTTGTATCGTTTATCAACTATGCGTCGAGCCTGTTCGACCCGATCCAGCAGCTTGCCGGCATCTTTGCCGACATGCAGAGCGCGCAGGCGAGCGCGGAGCGTGTGCTGAGCCTTCTGGATACGGAATCCGAGGTGCAGGACACGCCGGAGGCCGAAGCAAAATACGGGACGTCCATGGATCCGAAACGCGAGAACTGGGAGCCGATCAACGGTGAGATCACATTTGATCACGTCGATTTCTTCTATAAGGAATCGGAACCGCTTCTCAGAGATTTCAATCTGCACATCCGCGCAGGCGAAACCGTCGCGTTGGTCGGTGAGACCGGCGCCGGCAAGAGCACGATCGTCAACCTGATCTGCCGCTTCTATGAGCCCAAAAAAGGCCGGATCCTGATCGACGGCAAGGATTATCGCGAACGTTCGCAGCTTTGGCTGCAGTCCTCGCTCGGCTATGTTTTGCAGCAGCCCCACCTGTTCTCCGGTACGATCCGTGACAACATCCGCTTCGGACGACCCGATGCTGACGATACAAGCGTCCACCGCGCAGCCGCGATGGTGCACGCAGATGCGTTCATCGAGCGACAGCAGAAGGGCTACGATACCGAGGTCGGCGAAGGCGGCGTTCGCCTTTCGACCGGTCAGAAACAGCTGATCTCCTTTGCGCGCGTGATCCTGGCTGACCCGCAGATCTTTGTGCTTGACGAAGCGACCAGCTCCATCGACACGGAAACCGAACAGCTGATCCAAAGCGCGATCACAGAGGTTCTGCGCGGCCGTACAAGCATCGTCGTGGCGCACCGTCTTTCGACGATCCGCAATGCCGACCGCATCCTTGTGATCCGCCGCAACGGTGCGATCGTCGAAGAGGGCGATCACGAGACGCTGCTGAAAAAGGGCGGATACTATCACGATCTGTACATGCATCAGTATCAGGAGGATGCGATGCAGGAAGCGCTGAAATAAGCCAAAACGACAAACCGGCCGGGGATTTCCCGGCCGGTTTTCTGTTGTACCGATTTACAGGTATTTGACCTGCAGTGAACCGAAGTTCACGTCCGCGCGGATGATGATCGTCTGCGATGCGTCGGGATCCGGATCGCCGGTGACCGTGACGGCTGCAAACGATGTATCGGACGATTTGACGAGCCGTACGCTGCGCGGCAGAAGGACCGTGATGTTGCCGAAGTTCTGATCGACCTTCAGAAGACAATCCTGCGCGAAGGTGATGACGTTGCGCAGATCGACCGTGTAGTCGCCGAAGTTGGAATCTATGCTGCCGCCGCAGAGCACGTCGCGCTCATAGGTGATGACGCCGTTGCCGAAGCTCATTTCCGCGTCCAGATAGTTGTTGTCGTCCGAATACTGCATGGTCGGCGTGTGATCGGAATGGGCGCTGCACTTTGAGGCGTGCTTCGATTTTCTTCTGATAAAGTGCTTTTTCCCTATGATCACCATCACAAGCCCGACGATCGCAAAGAACAGCACCACATAGTACCAGCGGATCGCGGGAAGCTCGCAGACCTGATAGCCGATCAGGACGCGGCGGACGAATTCATAGCCGCCGAACGCCATCAGCGTTACAGAGAATGTGATGCTGGACGTCAGACTGGAAAAGCCAAGCGTAAATACCAGCAGCGGCCAGATGTAGTTCCAGCCCTTCAGGGTCATCGTTTCGCTTTCGATGTACGGGAAGATCGTGTTCGGCGCAATGCTGTGCAGCAGCATGAACAGGCAGATGACGATCGCGCCGATGCAGAACGCGATGGTCGACCAGCGGCCGCTGCGCTTGTTCCACTCGAAGCTGAAGCTGCCGTTGCGCTTCTTTTCGCTCTTGGGCGTTTCATCCTTATCCAATATAATGACGTGCGGTTCGACCGGCTTGACGCCTAAAAGCTCGTCCACCGATACGTCGAACAGATCGGCAAGCAGCGGCAGGAGCGTAATGTCCGGACAGCTGACGTCGTTCTCCCACTTGCTGACTGCCTGCGCGGAGACGCCGACCTTTTCAGCGAGCTGTTCCTGTGTAAGTCCTTTTTCTTTTCTGAGTCTGGCAATGCGCTTGCCAAGCGTTTCTTTTTGTTCCATGAAAGTGTTTCCTCCTTTTTTCGATGGCTGTATCGTACCAGATTTTCCCTGCAAAAGCAATCGACCTTCGGTTGTATTTGTCATTTTTTCTCTACACATGCGGTTGAATTGTAATAAACGCCTCTCCACATTCGGTTGTATGCGCTTGTTTTACTCTCTACGTGCAGTTGTTTCACAGCTTTTGACAGTTATTTTATCGTTTTTGTTTACAAAGGTCAAGAAAAACTGTATAATAATATGTTGAAATGGAGGAAGTATATGGCATTACGAATCATTCGCAAAAATGACGATCCCGTTCTGTACAAGGTATGCAAGGAAGTCAGGAAATTTGACGCGCGCCTTTCCGAACTGATTGATGATATGATTGAAACAATGAACGACGCGGACGGAGTCGGCCTTGCTGCGCCGCAGGTCGGCGTGCTCAAGCGTGTCGCCGTCATCGACGTCGGCGACGGTCCCGTTGAGATGGTGAATCCCGTCATTCTCGATTCCTCCGGTGAGCAGGGCGGCATGGAAGGCTGTCTGAGCTTCCCCGGCGAGAGCGGTTATGTCGTTCGTCCGAATTGGGTCAAGGTCGAAGCGTACGACCGTCACGGCGATCTGTATGAATACGAGGGCGAAGGGCTCTTTGCCCGCGCCGTCTTTCACGAGACCGACCACCTTGACGGCAAGGTATATCTGCGTCTCAGAACGGAACCGCCGAAGGATTTCAAGGAGTAACGCATGCGCATCGCTTTTCTCGGAACACCTGAATTCGCTCTTCCCTCCCTTGCTGCGCTGATCGCGCGCGGGGAGACGCTTTGCGTGTTCACACAGCCGGATCGGCCGGTCGGACGAAAAGCAATCCTGACGCCGCCGCCGGTCAAGGTGCTTGCTGAGCAAAACGGCATTCCCGTGTTCCAGTTTGAGCGTATCCATTCATCGGAAGGACTCGAAGCGATGCGTGCGTTCGGTCCCGATCTCGTTGTGACCGCAGCGTTCGGACAGCTGTTCTCCGCAAAGAATCTCGAAATCCCGCCGCTCGGCACGATCAATGTCCATGGCTCGCTTCTGCCGAAATACCGCGGCGCATCGCCGATCCAGAGTGCGATCATTGCGGGTGAAGCGGAAACCGGCGTGACGACCATGCTGACCGCGATCGGTATGGACACCGGTGACATTCTTCTGCAGGCTGCGACGCCGATCGAACCGGACGAAACCTACGGTCAGCTTTCCGACCGTCTTGCCGCCATTGGCGCGGATCTGCTGTTGAAAACGCTTGACGCGCTCGAAACCGGAACGCTCAACCGCACGCCGCAGGACCCGGACAAAGCGACCGTTTGCCACATGCTGACCAAGCAGGACGGTCATATCGACGCATTGCATTCGGCAAAGGCCGTTCATGACCTTGTGCGCGGTACGAATCCGTGGCCCGGCGCATTCGTTCTGCTCGACGGTCAGCCGCTGAAGATCTATGAAACAAAGCGCACGGACACCGTCTTTTCCGATGCGCCCGGTACGCTTCGTACGTCGGACGGCAAGCTGTACCTCTGTTGTGCCAACGGCGCGCTTGAGATCGTGTCGCTGCAGGCCAGCGGAAAAAAGCGGATGGACGCCGGCGTATTCCTGCGCGGCTGCCCGCTGGACGGGAAAACGGTATGCTGACCGTTCGTCGTGCCGCGCTTAATACGCTGATCCGGATTTTAGAGGACGGCGCCTATGCGAATCTGTCGCTCAAGGAAGCGTCTGCATCCGTTGACAGAAAGGATGTTCCGTTTCTCTACGCGCTCGTCAACGAAACGATCGCCGAGGCATCCTACCTAGATTACGTTTATTCGCACTGGTGCAAACGGCAAAAGCGCGCGGTGCGAAATCTGCTACGCATGGCCGGCACCGAGCTGTTGTTTCTGGACACGCCCACTCATGCTGCAATCGACGAAGCCGTAACGCTTTGCCGCGCAATCGGCAAACCTGACAGCTGCGGTCTCGTCAATGCGATCCTTCATCGGCTGGACAGGGAACGGGATACCCTTCCCCCGCTGCCCGCCGACCCGGTCCTTCGGCTTTCGATCCGCTACGGGGTCGCGCCGTTTCTGATCCGGGAATGGCTCGACGCATACGGACCGGAAGAGACCGACGTTATGCTGTCGCATCCGCCGCTCGGCACCGTGGTACGCGCGCAGTATCCGTTTACGACAGAGGAGCTGCAGAACGCACTGCCTGTCGCAAGCAGAGCTTGTCGACACGATCCGAACGGTTTGCTTCTGTCGGAGGGATTTGACATTGCACATCATCCGCTGTTTGTCGACGGTCGGCTTGCGATACAGGGCGAAGGCGCAATGCTGATCTGCCGTGCGCTCGGCGATGTACGCGGAAAATGCATTCTGGACGCGTGCGCCGCGCCCGGCGGGAAATCGGCATACATTGCTTCGCTGTCGCAAAACACGGCGAAGATCACGGCATGGGAGCTGCATCCGCATCGCGCGGAGCTGATGCGTACCGCATTCCGACGGCTGCATGTTGACGCAACGATCGAGTGCCGCGATGCATCGGTGTTCGATCCCGGCCTTCGGGACGCGTTCGACGCCGTCCTGCTCGATGTTCCGTGCAGCGGGTTCGGTCTGCTTTCGGAAAAGCCGGACGTGCGGCTGCACAAGACCGCGGAAACGGTCGACGCGCTGACGGGCGTACAGGATGCGATCCTGAATGCCTGCGCGCCGTATGTTCGCCGGGACGGCGTGCTCGTTTACGCGACGTGCACGATCGTGAGGCGTGAGAACGGCGAGCGCGTGCAAGTGTTTTTATCGACACATCCGGACTTTTCTCTCGAAGAGGAACGACAGCTTCTGCCGCTTCGCGACGGGACGGACGGATTCTATTACGCAAGAATGAGAAGGAGCTGAACCGATGTACTGGATGGACATGACCGAACAGGAGATCGCCGACGCCGTCGGCGCGTTCGGCGTACCGAAGTTCCGCGTTCGTCAGGTCACGGAATGGCTCCGAAAGGGCGTGCGACCCGCCGAGATGCACAACCTGCCGAAGGATCTGCGCGAACAGCTTTCGACGATCCCGTTCGGCGGCGCGACCATCTATCAAAAACGTGTTTCATCTAAGGACGGAACGATCAAGTACCTGTTTGAGCTGGAGGACGGCAACCTCGTGGAGGGCGTGCTGATGCGCTACTCCTACGGCAATACGGTGTGTCTTTCCACGCAGGTCGGCTGCAATATGGGCTGTAAATTCTGCGCAAGCACACTGGAAGGCTGCGTTCGCTCGCTGCGGCCGGGCGAGATGCTCTCCTTCATTGCCGAGATCGAACGCGACGAGCCGCCCGCCGAAGGCAAGCCCCGGACGGTCACAAACATCGTCCTGATGGGCAGCGGCGAACCGCTCGACAATTACGACAATGTCGTGACGTTTTTACGCCGCGTCACAAGCGAGCAGGGACCGAATATCAGCGCGCGAAACATCTCGCTGTCCACCTGTGGGATCGTACCGAAGATCTACCGGCTGATTGAGGATGCGCCGCACGTGACGCTGTCCATTTCGCTGCATGCGCACTCGAACGAGGTCCGCTCCGCGCTGATGCCGGTCAACCGTGCGTACCCGATCGAGCAGGTGCTGGAGGCGGCGAAAGCATATGCCGACAGGACCGGCCGGCGTGTCGTCTTTGAATACGCGCTGATCGGCGGAACGAACGACGCCGAAGCGGACGCCGACGCGCTTGCCGCAAGGCTCAAGGGCATGCTCTGTCACGTCAATCTGATCCCGCTGAATCCGGTGAAGGAGCGCGGTCTGAACGGCGTTACGAGAGCGCATGCCCAGCAATTCCGGGAATGGCTGGAAAAAAGACATATTTCCGCAACCGTACGACGGGAAATGGGCGCCGATATCGAAGGCGCATGCGGTCAATTACGAAGGAGGGTCCTCAATGAGATTCACGGGTAAAACGGAAACCGGTCTGCGTCCGCAGAACGAAGACAGCTATATGCTTTTGCATACGGATTCCATCGACGCCGTCGCCGTTTCCGACGGTATGGGCGGTCACAATGCCGGTGAAGTGGCAAGCCGTCTCTCTGTGGAGACGCTGGAACGCTGCCTTTCGGAAAGCCGTGTGATTCCCGAAGCGACGCTGATAACCGCTTTTTCCGAGGCAAACCGCGTTGTGCACGCGCTTGCCGCCGAGAACGACGATATGTACGGCATGGGCTGTACGCTTGTTGCGGCGATTCTGGAACCCGATCGCTTTATTGCGGCGAACATCGGCGATTCGCGGTTGTATTATTTTGACGGTCAGTCGCTTCACCGCATCACGCACGATCACTCTTTTGTTGCGGAGCTGGTACGTCGCGGCGCGATCACCGAGGAAGAAGCGAAAACGCATCCTCGCCGCAACCTGATCACACGCGCCGTCGGCACGGAAGCGCGTGTTTCCGCCGATGTTTTCTGCCACGAATGGAAGCACGGCGATCTGCTTCTGCTTTGCTCCGACGGACTTTGCGGCGTACTCGACGATGCGGAAACCGCAGCCGTTCTTCGCGGATGCACCGATCTTGATGCAGCCTGCGCCGAACTGATCGAACGCGCCCTGGCCGCAGGCAGCCGTGACAATATCACCGTTGTGCTGGCGTACAACGACGGAGGCAATGCATGATCGGAACGGTACTCGATCGAAAATACCGGATCCTTGAGCTGATCGGCAGCGGCGGCATGGCAAACGTCTATAAAGCGGTCAACATGAGCAACCGCCGCACAGTCGCCGTCAAGATGCTCAAGGATGAATATAAGGACGATGCGGAGTTTTTGCGTCGGTTTTCGCGCGAGGCGAACGCGATTCTGACGCTGTCGCATGAAAACATCGTTCGCGCATACGGAACGGGCACACACAACGGCATGCCCTATCTTGTCATGGAATACGTCGAAGGGCATACGCTAAAGGATCTGATCACCAAAAACGGCGCGCTGCCCTTCCGTACCGCGATCGGTATCACCTGTCAGATCCTCGACGCGCTCTCCGCGGCGCATGCGCACGGCATCATTCACCGTGACGTCAAGCCGCAGAACGTGATCGTCACCGATAAAGGCCGCGTGAAGCTCGCCGACTTCGGCATTGCCCGCGAATCCAAAGCGTCGACCGTGACCTTCTCCGGGCAGAAGATGCTCGGTTCCGTGCATTATATCTCGCCGGAGCAGGCAAAGGGTACGCTTGCGACCGAACAGAGCGATCTGTACTCCGTCGGCGTTTGCCTGTATGAGATGCTGACCGGAACCGTTCCGTTTGATGCGGATGCCGCTGTCAGTGTAGCGCTGATGCATCTGCAGGATAAACCGGTCCCGCCCATCGAGATTGAGCCTTCAATCCCGAAGTCCCTGAACGACGTGGTTCTGAAAGCGCTGGAAAAGGATTCCGCCGCGCGTTATCAGACTGCGCGTGCCATGCGTTCGGATCTTGTTCGTTCGCTGTCCGACCCGAACGGGAACTTTGTCAACGAGCCGGAGGAAAAAAAGCAAAAGAATACGCGTCGTCCGTCGGTGTATATCCTGATCGCGATGTGTATCTTCGCACCGATCATTCTGATCGGCATATTTGTACTGATCTATGCGACGTCCTGCCGCGCGGAGCTTCCGGAGACAAAGGACGAAGAGATCGTCGATGCGGTTCCGATCCCCGATACGCCGGCGGCAACCGAAGCTGCCGCTTCCTCCGTTCCCGAAACAGCGTACAGTCAGGTTCCGAATCTGATCGGATATACGCTTGACGATGCATTGCATGAACTGTATGTCGAAAACGGGTTCACGAATCTGATCGTAACCTTTACAAAGCAGGCGCCCGAAGGGACGAAGCTCAATACGATCGTCGATATCTCGGTCAGCGACGGCAGTCAGCAGCTGCATTATGTTCCGGAACCGACTCTGCCGGCGACGGAAGCGCCTGTTGAAACGCCGGAATGGACCCCGGAAGCAAGCGATACGCCCGTTCCGGGAGATTCCGAAACCATCGTTGCGCAAACGCCGGATTCGCCGAGCGAGGAGACCGTTCCCGTTGTGACCGCACCGGCTACCGTCTATTCGATCGATTCGCTGACCATCACGCCTTCCCCGGAACATTCACCGCGTCCGGTCCGGTCCGATGCGCAGTTTGCCTGCAATACCGCGATCCGCATTACCGTGTACCGGAAAACGCTCGGCTCATACAAGGCGGATATCTCCTTTACGCTTTCGCTGAACACGCAAAAGGAGATCAATCTGGTTGAGATCGGATATGAGACCGCAAATTGTGAAAACATTCCGTATCGTCTGATCCTCATCGCAAAGGAACGCCGCAGCGAGACGATTGAGATCACCGAAAAGGCAACGGTGTACGCATATGATCCTGTCACGCGCATGCTGTATCTGTATGTCAACGGAGAGGTTTACGGTCAGCCTCAGTCCGTCACGTTTGCAAAATGACGGAGCGGGGATTGCTGATCAAAGGCGTCGGCAGCTTTTACGAGGTGCTGACGGAATCCGGTGAAACGGTAACGTCGAAGGCGCGCGGCGCGTTCCGGCGCGAAGGGCTTGTCCCCACCGTCGGTGATCACGTGATCGTTGAGCGCAAGGAGCAAGGCTATGCACAACTGTGCGAGATTCTTCCGCGCAGGAATCTCATGGTACGGCCGCCGGTCGCAAACGTGGATCAGCTGCTGATCGTCGTATCGGCAGGCGTTCCCGAACCGGACTGGCTGCTGCTCGACCGGCTGATCATTGCGGCAAAGCGCATGAGGATCGTTCCTGTCCCGGTGCTGAACAAGATCGACGATGCGAGCGGACAGATTGCAAAAACGTTTGCCGAAGAGTATCGCGCGTTCGATACGCTGTCCGTCAGCGCTGTCACGCGGGAAGGAATCGACCGTCTGAAGGACATGATGAGAGGCAAGGTGACCTGCCTTGCCGGGCAGTCGGCGGTCGGGAAATCCTCACTGCTGAACGCGCTGATACCGGACCTGCATCTGGAAACGGGCGATCTGTCCCGCAAAACCGAGCGCGGACGGCACACCACACGACACGCCGAGCTTTGGCCGTTTGAAGGCGGCGCAGTGCTCGATACACCCGGGTTCTCCATGTTTGAGACGGATTGTCTGGAACAGGACGAGCTCGACGCTTGCTATCCGGAGTTTGCCGACGCAGCTCCCTGCCGTTTTCCCGGATGCATCCATATCAGCGAGCCGGACTGCGGCGTAAAACCGCTGCTCGCATCCGGCGCGCTGTCCGAGGGACGATATGAACGATACTGCGAAATCGCGCAGGAATACCAATACAGGAGGAAACACCGATATGATTAAGATCGCACCGTCGATCCTCTCCGCCAACTTCGCCGCCATGGGCGAAGCGGTCGAAAAGCTCTCGGCACAGGGAGCCGATTGGGTCCATTTTGACGTCATGGACGGCAATTTCGTACCGAACATCACCTTCGGTCCCGAAATGTGCAAGGCGCTCCGTCCGCTGACCGATCTTCCGCTGGACGTACATCTGATGGTCGAGCATCCTTGCGACTGGATCGAGCCGTTCAGGCAGGCCGGCGCGGATATCCTTACGATCCATGTTGAATCGTCGGAACGACATCTGCACCGTGCGCTGCAGGCGATCCATGCCGCCGGAATGAAGGCCGGCGTCGTGCTGAATCCCGCAACGCCGATCGAGGCCTGCATCCATTTGCTGCCGGAATGTGATCTGGTGCTTCTGATGAGCGTCAATCCCGGCTTCGGCGGGCAGTCGTTCATTCCGGAAACGCTTGCAAAGATCCGTACGCTGCGCAGGGAAATCGACGCGCGCGGGCTGAACGTTCTGATCGAGGTCGATGGCGGCGTCAATCCGGAAACCGCGAAACAGTGTATCGACGCAGGCGCGGATGTGCTCGTTGCCGGAAGCGCGGTGTTCAAGGCTGCAGATCCGGCCGCCATGATCCGCATGCTGCGAGGATAAGATCCATAACAAACAGGCTGCTGCGTTTTTCAAGCGCAGCAGCCGTTTTTTATTTCTTTGGGAATGTGACGCCCCAGATCCGATAGACATGTTCCTTCTTCTTCCGGATATGCGCAAGGAAATCTGTGAGCTTCATCGAATGCGGATTTTGGAACTGATTATACCAGGTGTACGTTCCGTCTCCGTTTGCAATGCCGGCAACATAATGCGCGCCGAAGAAGAACCAGTACAGTACGATCACGCCGTCGAACGGCTTCGCCTCCCCCGCCTGCTTCGGCTTGATGCGGGTCACTTGATAGTCTTTTTTTGCCAGATTCTTCGGAACGGAGGACGAGCGCGTGCCCATCAGGCCAAACAGGTTGGTTTTGATCGACTTGCGCGCATCATAGAACGGTTCAAACCGCGTTGTACTGTCCGAAGCGCGCATGATGTTGTACAGTGCGATCATGCCGCAGCCATTCTTTGCAACCGTTCCGAAGCGCCCGTACGGACGTCCCCCGAAGCGCGGATCCTCCTGTGTGTTCAAAAGCCCGTAATCCGAATCCTTTTGCATCGCGTTTCTCCACAGATCAGTTGAAATCGACGATCACTTCGTTGAACTTCTTGTCGTTGAAGTAATTGATCGCCCATGCCGAGCTGCTTCCGTATGTGCCGGTCGGCCCGTATGGCTGTGTGAAGTTTTTGACCTTGTCGTACCCGAACGTCTTTGCGACCTTGATTGCAAGATCCTGTACCCGGTCGAGCATGGTGAGATATTTCTGCCCGATGGAGTTCAGAGAATTGCTCTTGCTGTTGCGGTATTTGTTGGCTTCCTTGTCTGCTTCCTTATGCAAATTGTCAAGGTCCTCTACCGCTTGTTTATACTCCTCAAAGAGCGCGCGCTGTTCTTCGGTATACTTCCGGGTCTCGCCGGCTGCACCTGCAAAGAGAATGCCTCTCGGCGCTGTCACGCCGAAGCCGTTGGAATCGCCGCCTTCTCCGGGGGGGTCGGTCGGATCGGGTTCCTTTGTCGGCGGCTGTGTCGGCGGATCGGTCGGCGGCGGTGTAACGACCGGCTCGGTCGTTGCGGGAGGCGTCGGCGTTTCCGGTTCAAGCGTCGGTTCAAGTGTTTCGGCAGGCAGCAGATCGTCCGCATCGATCAGCTTCTGCACGTATTTCGTGAGCGGCGTCAAAAGCCCGGTATAGTGTTCATACAGCATATCGCACCAGCGGTACCGGGCGTAGGTCAGCGTATACTGTCCATGGGACTTGACCTTAACGCCGTAGATCTTTTGAATGAGGTCAACACGGTCCGACTGATTCGTGAACGTGAAATTCCACTGGAACAGCGAATGTGAGCTGCCGCCCATGGAGTACATGCCGATGTTGTTCGGATCGAGGTTGTAAGCGAACGCAGCAAGCGCCGCCGTCTGCGCAAACGTGCAGTTTGTATACAGCTCTCCGTCAAACGTATTGATCAGATCCGGCGCCTTGGTGATCAGGCGATCGGCCTTCAGTTGCTTGAAGAACGCAACCAGCATGCGCTTCTGCCGCTCGACGCGCTTGACGTCGGTATCCTCGCTGGAGGACAGGCCGTTCTTGGTCTTGCGGACGCGGCAATAATCCAGAAACGCCTGTCCGTTGATGTGCTGCAGGCCCTTCTCATACGACCTGCCCTGAATATGGAACTTGATATCCATGTCGTATTCAAAGCCGCCGAACACGTCGACAAGCTCCTTCAGCGAGGTCATCGTGACCGCGTAGTAATAATCGACGTCGATGCCGCCGAGCATCCACTCCGCAGCCTCGCAAACCTTATCAAGGCCCCTCGGATTGACCGAGCCATCGGCATTATACAGACCGCCTCCGCAGTTCAGCGACGCGTTCAGTTTATAGATGCCTTTGACGCCGGGGATCTCCGCATACGTGTCGCGCGGAAGCGAGATCAGGTCGACGCGGTTTTCATCAAAGTTGACGGCCATGACCATCATGACGTCGGAATGGAAGTCCTTATTCTTCCATTTTTCGCGTTCCGGAGAATAGTCGACGCCGATCAGAAGGATATTGACGATGTCCTTCATCATGGACGTATCTGCCTTCTCCATCAGTTCCTGATAGGGATCGACCGGAGGCTCTGTCGGCGCATCAACGGGCGCGGAAGAACCGGCCGTCGGAGAAACGACCTGATCTGCCGGCGACGTCTGCGTGTCATCCGGACCCGGTGTTCTGAAGATGATCTCATCGGAATCGGGATCGGGTTCTCCTGTAACGGACGCCTGGCGATTCGCCGATCCGGAGCATGCGCAGGAGCCGGCTTTTCGGAACGAATCTCCTGTGCCGAGCGAGCTGAAGATCAGCGCGACGGCAATGCCGAGCACGATCGCGCATGCAGCGATCGTCGAAATGAGAATGATCCGTTTCTTTTTATCCATTGATATCGCAATCCTTTCGGAGCTTGTTTGTATCATCATACTCTCCTTTTTTGAAAAAAGCTACGGAAACGCAGAATCGTTACGAACATTTTACAAAAACAACGCATTTCATTCTTCAGGAAAATGAAGTTGCGTCTTTTCCGTGTCAGAATTGTAAAAATCCGCGAAAAATCCTTTTCTTTCCGCTGAATTGTGGTATACTCTATTATGAGTGATTTTGGAGGTTTCGGCATGGTCGTCGTTATTCCCGCGTATGAACCAGATGAAAAACTGATCGGCGTATTGAAGGATTTTACCGAACAAACGTCTTTCTCGATCGTTGTCGTCAACGACGGCAGCAGCGAAAGGTGCCGTCCGGTCTTTGACGCCGTGCAGCGCTTCGACCGCGTTACGCTTCTCACGCACGAGGTCAACAAGGGAAAAGGCGCGGCGATGAAAACGGCGTTCCGCTATATCGGCGAACACTTTCCCAAGGATGAATTCGTTATGACCGTCGACGCCGACGGTCAGCACCTTGTGTCGGACGCGCTTCGCGTTGCCGAACGTTTGAAGGACAATCCGGACGCGCTCGTGATCGGTTCGCGCAAGTTTACCGGCAACGTCCCGTTCAAGAGCCGCGCAGGCAACGCGATCACACGCGGCGTCTTTCATTTCTGCACCGGCGTGCGCGTACACGATACACAGACCGGGCTTCGCGCGTTCTCCGCATCCCGCATTCCGGAGATGTGTGCGCTGAAAGGCGATCGCTATGAATACGAGATCAATCAGCTGATCCACTGCACCAAGCAGCAGATCGACATCGTTGAGGTATGGATCGACACCGTCTATATTGAGGAAAACAAATCCTCGCATTTCCATGCCGTGAAGGATTCGTTCCGCATCTATAAGGTGCTGCTTTCCAGCTCCTCCATCATGCGTTTCATCGGCGTTTCAATCCTCAGCTTTCTGATCGACGCCGCGATCTATTACGGTATCCTCTGGCTTTGTTCCGGGTTTGCGCTTCATGACAATGTACAAGTCCTGATTGCCAGGATCGTTTCGCGTACGACGTCGTCGATCTGCAATTATCTGATGAACCGTTACTGGGTGTTCGACGCGAAGAACGCGCATCAGTCCTTCCCGAAATATGTCCTGCTTGCGGCTGTCATTTTGGGCATCTCCTACGGCATAGACCTGCTTGCCATGGCAATCGGCATCAGCAAGTGGGTGCTTTACATCCCGGTACAGATCATCGTCTACCCGGTGTCCTATCTGCTGCAGCGCGCGTTTGTTTTCCGCGACCGCCGCAAAAAAGAGGCGTGACGCCGATATGACTGAAAAGCGCTCCGTTCTGTCCAAAAAAGCACAGCGCGTGATCCATGTGATCGCCGCCGTACTCCTGAACCTCGGAATCGTGTTTTCCGCGGTCTATATTCTGTTCCATCTTTTGGAATACTACAATCCGCACACCTTTATCTTCCCGAACCTGCCGTGGCTGCCGATCGCGATCCCGGTCCTGTTCATTCTATCCGTACTGCTGTACGACCTGCTGTGGGTCGACGGTGCCTTCAAAAAGCATGGCTTCCAGAAACGGCGCATGTGGCTGATTATCCTATGCGATCTCATTCTGTTTGCGGCGCTTTCGCTGACGCTGTATCTGAAAACCTGCACGAACCCGCTGGTTGAGCACAACAGCATCAAGGAGTTTCAGCTGCCGACGCCGGTCGCAACCGATGCGCCGATGCCGCCCCCCGATGAACAACACGGCTCGGATCCGGAAGGTACGCCGGACGGAACGCTTTCCGAATCCTCCCCCGATCCCTCTTCGACGCCGCTGCAGGAGGATGATTACGGCGATGATCTCCTTCGCGGGAAGTATGCCGACAAATTTGCCGATCCGCCCATTGAACAGGTCTTCGACACATCGAATGTGGTCGAAAGACTGCCCGACGACGGTAAAAAATCGCTGATCTATGCTTATTACGGACGCAACGCCGCGATTGAAATCTATTATTATAAAAAGCACAAGCTGGAGTATCAGTTTGCCGATATCTATGTGAAAAACCTGGATTGCTTCAAAACGGCGTATTCGGACGCTCGCCGGGAGAATGTCAAGACGCAGGAATATGCACAGCGAATCAATGCGATCCTCGCGACAAACGGAGACAACTTTAATTCCGGCAAGATCACAGACGGACTTGTGATACGCAACGGCGCGCAGCTCTATCCCGGCGAGGGGCGGAAGCCTGACAAATACACGCGCGATATGTGCGTGTTGTATCACGACGGTACGATCCGCGTCTACGACTGTGTGCTGGACAAGATTGATTATGATGAGATCCTGTCCAACTATCCGCAGCAGGTATTCTATTTCGGTCCGAAGCTCCTGAACGACGACGGAACAGCGCGCACAAAGTTCAATTCGGTGCTGTCGAAGGCGAATCCGCGTACGGTCCTCGGTTATTACGAGCCCGGCCATTACGGTCTTGTCGTGGTGCTCGGCACGCGTGAAATGATCGACTACAACGGCAGCAACCACGGAAACGGCAAATCGCGCGGCATGACGCTCACCGATCTCTCCGAGCTGTGTGTGGAACTTGGATTCACGGCAGCCTACAACCTGGACGGCGGCGGATCATCCAGCATGGTCTGGAATAAGACGGTATTCGGTCACAACGACCGGACCCACGCGGATATCCTCGCCGTTCTGGATCCATAAGGAGGACGCATGAAAAAACGGTTACGCATCATTGCATTGATTCTTGCGCATCTCGGCGTGCTTCTGTCGATCCTGTATCTCGGTTTCTTTCTGATCATCCGTGCCCGTGCAAATCGCATCACGCGCGATGAATCGGTCAGCGAAACGGACCTGTACCTCGCGCAGGCGCTTTCCGAGCGTGATTTCTCCGTCTTTTCCGTCGGAAGAGCGCTGTCGGACGAATCCGATTCGGCGAAGGAAAACCTGTATATGGCACTCGATCTTGTCATTCCCGTTCTGTTTCTGTCATCCGGCGTGCTTCTGCAGATCGCCGTGACGCGAACGCGCCGCAAAGCAATCCATCAGCCAATACAATCATCACATACCAGGAGGGAACTATGAACCAATCCGATCTTGATCGTACCAATGCGCTGCTCGATTTCATCGAGCGCTCCCCCGTCTGTTTTGCCGCCGTCCGTGAAGCGGAGCGGCAGCTCTCCGATGCAGGCTTTGTCCGGCTGTCCTTCCAGTCGACATGGGATCTGGCCCCCGGCGGACGCTACTTCATCACGCGCAACGGCTCGTCGCTGATCGCTTTTGTCGTCCCCGAAAACCCGCAGTCCGGTTTCATGATCGCGGCAAGCCACAGCGATTCCCCCTGTTGGAAGCTCAAAACCGACAGCGAGATCGTCATGTTCGATCGCTATCTGAAGCTCAATACCGAGGGCTACGGCGGCATGATCGTATCAAGCTGGTTCGACCGTCCTTTGTCGCTCGCCGGCCGCGCGATCGTCAAAAACGGCGATGCGTTTGAGACCCATGTCGTGACCTTCGATCGCGACCTTTGCCTGATCCCGAATGTGTGCATCCACTTCAATCGCGAGATCAACAGCGGATATAAGTACAACAACGCTGTCGATCCGCTGCCGCTGCTTTCCAATACAAAGGAAAAGGGTGCGATAAAGCAGCTGATTGCCGAACGGCTCGGTGTCGAATCCGACACAGTCGTTTCATACGATCTGTACGTCATCAACCGCACACGCGGCTCGGTTTTCGGCGCCGACGACGCATTCTTCTGCGCGCCGCGCATCGACGACCTGCAGTGCGCCTATACGACGCTTGCAGCGCTGCTCGAAGCAGAATCCTTCAAGGCGATCCCTGTCTATGCGCTGTTTGACAACGAGGAGGTTGGCAGCGGGACAAAACAGGGCGCGGCAAGCATGTTCCTGTACGACGTCGCAGCGCGCATCGCCGCGCACTACGGCCGCACGCTTTCCGAGATGCTGCCCGCGTCTTTGATGCTCTCCTGCGACAACGGACATGCCATGCACCCGAACCACCCGGAGCTCTCCGATGCAAGGAATGCGCCGCATATGAACGGCGGCGTCGTCATCAAGCACAACGCGAACCAGCGCTATACGACCGACGCGCTGTCCGAAGCGTTGTTCGCCGAGATCTGCCGTCGCGCGGGAGTTCCTGTTCAGCACTTTGCAAACCGCAGCGACATCGCGGGCGGTGGAACGCTCGGCAGCATCAGCAACACGCGCGTTTCGATGAAGACCGTCGACATCGGCCTCGCGCAGCTTGCCATGCACTCTGCGGTCGAGACCGGCGGCGTCATGGACACGGACTACATGGTCCGCGCCTGCAAGGCATTTTACGAAAGCGCACTTGTCATCACCGACACCGGCGCGATCGCCGTACAATAAACCTACCGAACGCGAACGGGAGAAGGCAAACGCCCTCTCCCGTTTTTCTTGTGTCAATCCGGATCAATAGCCTCTCCACGGGTCGATCCAGCTGCCGTCGATCGCGTTGATTGAAAGTAACGGCCGTCTGCTGCGTTCTTCATCGCTGTCGACAGTCCTCTGTTCGCCGGTTGTCTTGTGCGTTTCGGTCTTGTGCCGCACGCCCCAAAAATTCCATACCGGGACCAGCATGCCGGAATCAAAGCGGTTCGGTTCCATTACACGCTGCAGCGAAAGCGTGATCCGCGTCACCTCGAAATCGAGTCCTGTCGTACAGAAGCCTTGCTCGTCGCCGCCCGCCGATGCAAGATCGGTTACAAGCCACACTCCATTTTCCGTCCACATCTGATCCGTGAAAGAAGTAAGAATCTTCTCGTACGGTTGCAGCTTCGTCGCTTCCAAAAGCGTTTCGGTTACGCGAATCGGATTGACCCATGTGAATCCGTAGATGCCCTTTTCGTCGATGCACAGCTCAATCTCCTCATAGCTCCACTCCGGCGCAAAACGTTCGCTTTGAATCGCTCCGGTTGCGTATTCGCCGCTGAGGCTTGCCACATTGATCCCGTCAACGCTGCGCACACAGGTGATCCGATAGCCGTACGCCGTTTTCGTGCCGTCGAAGCAGAGCGCGATCGAATCCGGCACGATCTCCGGACATCCGATCTCCTCAAAAAACCGTTCTGCGTACCTGAGCGCCTGCGCGGGCAGGTATGCGATCTCAGGATATGCGTCGAGCTCGGCCGGATCGTTCGCGTCCCGAATGACCACGCTCGTCTGCCCGTCGCTGCCGCGCGCGCGGTTCCGGTCATCCATAAAGTAAAGGTTCATGCTTTTGATCGCATCTTTGCCGTTTTCCGTCGTATTCGGATTATCTGGGTCGGTGATGTTCACATAAAACGTCTGCGGCGGAAGCCCGTCATTTGTTTGCAATCGTAACCCGTAGCGCAGGAACGTCGGCGAATCCGGACTGTTCTGACACGGATAGGAGTACATCGTACCGTCGCAGGCGACAAGCTCGTCTGCGGAATCCGGTGCGTTCGGAAACTGCGCTTTCAGCGCTTCGATATGTTCTTCATAGAACGTGCGCGTCGAATCATCCAAAGACGGATTATCAAGCATTTCTTCCATCTCCGTAATGCTTTCTGCAATCTGCGTTTTGGTCATGCTGCTGTCACCGGCGCGATAGAGTGTTCGTCCGGTGGTCAGTCGGTTGAGAATCTTTGTGATGGTACTCTGATCCGGAATATCGCGTTCCACGCGCAGGATCGGGATCGCTTTTGTGTCCGGAACTTCTATATGCGCATTGATGCGGACCGTAAACGTGCCGTCAGCAAACGCCGTCTCGTCACGCATCGTCTCCGGGATGCCGTATTGCTCCCGGATCGGTATATCGGGCGTCTCGTCCGGCTCTGCCTTGCCGAGCATTTCATCGACATCCTTATGCGTGACAAACTCCTCCTCCGGCGTCGCCTGACAGGCGGCAAGAAGAACCAGCGACAGCAGAATCAGTATGGCTTTTTTCAAAAAAATGCACCTCCCTTATCATGCTTTCAGCATAGCAGGGAGATGCAAAATAGTTGCGTTATTGCAATGAACGAAATGCGGAATTTGTATGAACAACTGCTAACGCTGTTTCAGAACGGCGCGGATCGCAAATAGTTTCAGCTTTTGGGGGAGGATCCCATAGAGACGCAGCAGCGGATTGCGGTTCAGGGAATACGCGAAGCGCGGGTGCTTCTTTTTCAGAACGCGGTCGATCTTTTTTGCAACGCGTTCGGGCGGGACGGCCTTCGCCTCGACCGAGTTTGTCACGCCTAAAAACTTTGCGGCAATGCCCGGATACCGTTTTGTGCGCGAGGTGAACGCTTCGATGCTTTTGACCGAACCGCCCAATAGCGGCGTCTCCACCGCGCCGGGACGGATGACCGAAACGGAAATGCCCAGCAGCTGCAGCTCCATTGCAAGCGAGAATGCGTACTTGTCCAGCGTGCCCTTGGTGATCCCGTACAGGCCCGTAAACGGCAGCGGATCGAGGTCCGCAAGCTCGCTTGTGACAAGCACGATCCGCGCGCCCTTATGGAGCAGCGGCAGGAAGGTCTTGACCGTGCGGTATGCGCCGAATACGTTGATCCCGAAAATGCGGCGCATCCTCGCCTCGTCGATCTCGACGAGCGAATCCGCGTCATAGACGCCCGCCGCGTACACAATTGCGTCGATCGCGTCCGTCACGGCCTTAGCCGCGTCAAACGCCGCCGTGACTGCATCCGGGTCGGTGACGTCCGCAAACAGCGGAACAACGCCCTCCGGCAGCACGGCGCCGGGGCGATCCATGCCAAGCACGGTATGTCCCTGCTGCAAAAACAAACGCGCGCAGGCAGAGCCCATTCCTCCGCCTGCGCCGATCAGCAGAATCGTTTTCATTGCAGCTTTGCCGCTTTCAAAAGCGTTTCCCATTCCTTCACGATCGAGCGGTCGTTGAAGTAGTTGATGCGCATCGCGGCGCGCACGCGTTCAAGCGTTTCGTTGGTGATCTCCACCGCTCGCTTCGTGCCTTCGCGCAGCACGTCATAGACCGCGTCGATGTCGGCCTCCCACTTTGCGCGCTCCGCGCGGATCGGACCGAGCTCGGTTTCGAGCACGTTGATGAGAAACTTCTTGCAGGTCCCGTCACCAAGTCCGCCGCGGCAGTAATGCGCCTTCATTTCGCCAAGGTTCGCGTACTCCGGCAAAAATGCCGCAAAGTGCGCGTCGGTCGCAAGCGCGTCCAGATACGTGAACACAACGTTGCCCTCAAGGTGTCCCGGATCCTCGATGCGAAGGTGCTGCGGATCGGTAAACATTTTGCCGTTGACCTGCTTTTTGACGGTCTTAGCGTCGTCGGACAGATAGATGCAGTTGCCGAGCGACTTGGACATCTTTGCCTTGCCGTCGACGCCGGGCAGCCTGCGCTGCGTCTCGTTTTCCGGGATCAGCGCCTTCGGGAAAACCAGCGTTTCGCCGTAGATGCGGTTGAACTTTTCGACGATCTCGCGCGTCTGTTCGATCATCGGAAGCTGATCCTCGCCGACTGGGACGACGGTCGCGTTGAACGCGGTGATGTCCGCCGCCTGCGAGACCGGATAGCTGAAAAAGCCTGCCGGAAGGCCCTCGTCCGCAAAGCCGCGCATCTGGATCTCCGCCTTGACGGTGGGGTTTCTGGACAGCCTTGCGGTCGTGACAAGGTTCATATAGTAGAACGTCAGCGCATGCAGCGCGGGCAGCGCGGACTGGATGCAGATCGTGGACTTGTTCGGGTCAATGCCGACCGAAAGATAGTCCAGCGCGACCTGCACGATGTTGTCGCGGATCTTTGCGGGGTTGTCCGCATTGTCGGTCAGCGCCTGATCGTCTGCGATCAGGATGTTGATCGCGTCGAATCTGCCGGAGTTCTGCAGCTCGACACGGCGTTTCAACGAACCGACATAATGCCCGAGGTGCAGTCTGCCGGTCGGGCGGTCGCCGGTCAGGATGATGTTCTTTTCGTTTGCCATGGTTGCCTCCGTAAAGGGTACTTATTGCGATACATTATATCGCATTGTGTGTCGCTCGTCCATAGCTTTTTTCAGATTCGGCGCGTTCTCTTTCCGGTTTCGGTTGCCGCATGCGTCGCGCTGTGCTATACTGAATACAAATGAGGCCGTGAGGTGGTACGATGACAAAGGAAGACGTGATCAAAGCACTCGGCATGGAGCCGTTGCCAAACGAGGGCGGGCTGTACAAAAAGATGTTCCGAAGCGACGAGGTCTATCCCGATGGATTGCTTCCGGGCCGGATCGGGCCGCACGTCGTTTACGGATCCATTCTGTATCTGCTGACACAGGATTCCGTTTCGCGCATGCACCGTCTGCCGACTGACGAGATCTGGCATTTTTACATGGGCGCGTCGTGTGAAACGACGGTGCTGTGTCCCGACGGGTCCGGTTATGTGAACCGACTCGGCAACGATCTGATGCGCGGCGAATGCGTCACGGCGCTCGTGCCGCGCGGCTGCTGGCAAGGAACGCGCATCATCGGCGAAGGCGATTGGGCGCTGCTCGGCACGACGATGGCTCCTGACTATGAGGATTGCGATTATACGGACGGCGACGATACGCTGCTCGACGCCTACCCCGCCTTCTCGGACGCGCTGCACATTCTGTTGAAACGACCGGAGGATTGAACCGATGGACAGTATTCTGATCGGCTGCGGGCAGATCGCCTGCACGCACCTTCTCGCACTGAACAGGCTCGGCCATTCCGTTTCATGGGTCGTCGGGCGCGATCTCAAGCGCACGGAAGCGTTTGCAAGGGAATTCGGCATCGCATACGCAACGACCGATCTCAACGAAGCGTTGTCATCCGATGCGCGGGTCGTACATGTCTGTACGCCGCCGACCAACCATTATCAGACGATCTGCGCCTGCCTTGATGCCGGCAAGCATGTCGTCTCCGAAAAGCCGCTCTGCATCTCCGTGCAGGAAGCCGAAACGCTCTCCCGCCGCGCAGCGGAAACGGATCGGATCACCGTGCTTTGCTGCAATGTGCGCTGTTATCCCGCGAACGTGGAAGCGGCGCGGCGCATCCGCAGCGGCGAGATCGGCCGTCCGCTGATCGTCAGTGGCTCGTATCTGCAGGAATTCCATGCGCCGCCCCATGACGACGGCTGGCGATTCGATCCGACGCAGTCCGGGAACCAGCGCGCGATCAGCGAGATCGGCACGCATTGGATCGACCTTGCCTACGCATGGACCGGGACGCGCATCGTCGCCGTCTGCGCCGCGCTCGGCAACTGGTACCCCGTCCGCTACCGCAAGGGCGGTCGGCTTTCCGCCGTTCCCGAAGGCGAACCGGTCCGTGTCGAAACCGAGGACGCCGCCGCGATCGCGCTGCGCTTTGCGGACGGCGCGATCGGCACGCTGATGCTGTCCGAGCTTTCCCGCGGGCATTTCAATGACCTTTCGATCGAGGTCAACGGGACCGGCGGCACGCTGCGCTGGGACGAGTGCGCGCCGAATGCCCTGCTGCGGTCCGAAGGCGCGTCGATGCAGCCGCAGACCGTGTCCGAAACGGACCGCGAGCACACGTTTGACGCGCTGTTTGCCTCCGTGTACGCCGCGATCGACGGCACGCCGCACGATCCGTTTCCCACCTTCGAGGACGGCGCGTACATTGCGCGCGTTTGCGACGCGATCCGAAAAAGCGGCGTGACCGGCGAATGGGTCGAAGTCTGATTCGGCTATCCGCAATCTGGCTTTCGGATTTCGATCGAATTCCACTGCATACAAGTCATAACGCAAAACCATTACATTGTCATTATAGTTTCATGAAGTTTTTCCCGGTCGGATGCGGTATCATAGACGCAGAACCCGAATGGATGTGATTCCATGAAACGAATGATGCTTGTTCTCCTTGCGAGTCTGTTTCTTGCTGCCTGCGTACCGACGCCGGACGAGTCGATCGTGATCGGCAAGGACAACGAGGCGATGATCGAAAAATCGAAGGCGACCGATGCGCCTGCGTCTGCCGGGATCGCATTGCGGGAACAGCTCGGCTGTCCGGAGGTATTCTCCGTTGCATATACAGACGAGACGAAGAAGATTCAAATTACCGGCGACGCCGGGGTGATCCTGCCTGACACGGACGGCGTGCCTCTCTTATACGTGGAAGCGGACCGGTTCCGTCAGGAGACGGTGTACGCCTTTTTGTATCCAAAAAAGGACCGTTCCCTGCTTGGAACGATCCTTTGCGATCTATACCAGAAAGTCTTTCAGTTTTCGGTGTGCCTTTTTCGGTTTATTCGAGAAAGTCCTTGAGTTTCTTGCTTCTGGAAGGATGCCGAAGCTTGCGCAGCGCTTTCGCCTCGATCTGGCGGATGCGCTCGCGCGTCACATTGAACTCCTTGACGACCTCTTCGAGCGTGCGTGCTTTGCCGTCGTCAAGGCCGTATCTGAGCCGCAGCACCTTCGCCTCGCGCGGAGTCAGCGTGTTCAGGACCTCCATGAGCTGTTCCTTGAGCAGCGCGACCGCCACGGCGTCCGCAGGCGCGGGCGCGTCGTCGTCCGGGATAAAGTCGCCGAGGTGCGAATCATCCTCTTCGCCGATCGGCGTTTCGAGGCTGACCGGTTCCTGTGCGATCTTGAGGATCTCGCGGACCTTGTCCTCGGAAATGCCCATTTCCTTGGCGATCTCGTCGGGACGCGGATCACGGCCTAGGTCCTGCACCAGCTGACGGTTGACGCGGATCAGCTTGTTGATGGTCTCCACCATGTGGACCGGAATGCGAATGGTGCGCGCCTGGTCCGCGATCGCGCGGGTGATCGCCTGACGAATCCACCATGTCGCATAGGTCGAGAACTTGTAGCCCTTGCGATAGTCAAACTTTTCGACCGCTTTGATCAAGCCCAGGTTGCCCTCCTGAATGAGATCAAGGAACAGCATACCGCGCCCGACGTAGCGCTTTGCGATCGAAACGACCAGACGGAGGTTGGCTTCCGCAAGCTGATGCTTCGCTTCAAGCTCGCCGTTTGCCATGCGCTGTGCGATCTCGATCTCCTGGGCTGCGGTCAGCAGCGGGACCTTGCCGATTTCCTTGAGGTACATGCGAACGGGGTCGTCGATGTTGATGCCTTCCGTGCTGGCAAGAACGGTCTCGATCTCGGCGATCTGCTCGTTGATGTCCTCCGGAACCTCGACCTCTTCCACGATGTCAATGTTCAGCTCTTCAAGCTCACCGTAGAGCTTGTCCATCTGATCCGAGTCCGCGCCGATCACGTTCAGCGTGTCCATGACCTCGTTGTAGGTCAGCATGCCCTTCTGCTTGCCGCTTTCCAAAAGCTCGCGGATCCGCTGTTCGGCGTTGACCGGCTTGCGCTCGCCTTCGTCGAACACGTCGTCCTCCGGCTCCTCTTCGGATTCCGGTTCCTCCGGCTTGCCCTCCGCTTCGAGCGGTTCGGGTACAGGCGCCGGTTTGGGCGCTTTCTTCTTGCTCCGCGAAGGCTTCTTGGGCTTTTCCGGTGCAGGCTCAGCTTCCGTTTCCGTCACGGTCTCCGCAGCTTCAAGCTCCGCTTCGGGTTCCG
Source organism: Clostridiales bacterium (assembly GCA_918244965.1). Lineage (GTDB taxonomy): Bacteria > Bacillota > Clostridia > Christensenellales > CAG-138 > UBA3792. The sequence goes on from CAKJYC010000002.1 coordinate 75,756, forward strand.
GCGCAGGCTCCGCCTTCTTCGGGGCGGCTTTGCGCTTCGTTGCCTTCTTCGGCTGCTCCGCCTTTTCGACCGTCGTTTCGGCCGCAGCGGTTTCGACGACCTCTTCCTGCGTTGTCTTTTGGGTTTTCTTGGTGGTTTTTGTTTCTTCCATGTCCCGTCTCCTTATTTATTTGCCCGTATGCGTTCTGTGATCTCTTTCAAAACGGCGTTCCGTTCCTCCGCCGTTAAATCCGTTCTGTTCAGCCGTTTCTGCAGTGTTGAGATCCTGTCGGCTTCGTCCTCGCGGTTCATGCGGCGAATGCAGTCCGCGACCGTCTCAACCGGGTTCTGCACTGCGTCCTCCTCCTTGAGCACCGCCGAAGCAATCTCTGCGTCCTTTCCGTCCAGCTCGCCGATATACTTGACTGCCGAAAAAGCGCTGCCTTGCTCTTGCATTGCGTTCATCATCGCCGCAAAGACGGCGTTTTTGAGCAGCTGCCCGGCGTTTTCACGCGATGCGTATGCAAGCGCATTCTTATCCGTCAGGCACGCAAGGACCAGCGTCCGCTCGATGACGTCGCGCGGATCTTCGCCGGCGTCGATCCGTCTGCGGAATCCGCCGCGGACCGGCGTCTGATTCGGCTCGGTGTAGATCCCGCCGCTGCGCATGCCCTGCGCCTTTAACGCGTCGAGCGCATAGCCCGTCTTTTTGGCGATCAGCTTATAGTAACGCTCCTGCTCGATCGGCTGCAGACCCGCCACGAATGCGCATGCCGTCTTTGCATAACGCTCACGGCCGTTTTCGTCGTTCATGTCGTAGCCCTTCGCCATCGTTTCGAGCTTGAAGGCGTTCAGCGACAGCGCGTTGTCCTTAAGCCGGTCGAAACCTTCCTTGCCGTAGATCTGCACGTATTCGTCCGGATCGAGATCGTCCGGAAACGTGATGACGCGTACCTCAAGCCCTTCGGCTTTCAGAATATCGAGGCCGCGCACCATGGCGTTCTGTCCCGCCGCGTCGCCGTCATAGGCAATGTAAACCTTCTCGACATAGCGTTTCAGCAGTCTTGCCTGCTGCTGTGTCAGTGCCGTTCCGAGGCTTGCGACGGCATTCTTCACGCCCGCCTTATAGAGCCCGATGACGTCCATATAGCCCTCGACCATAATAAGATCGTCGAGCTTTTCGTTCCGATGCAGGTACAGGCCGTACAGATTGTTGCGCTTGTTGTAGACAGGTGTATCGCCCGTGTTGATATACTTCGGTTTTTCATCGCCCATCACGCGCGCGCCGAAGCCGAGCACCTGACCGTTGACGCCGAGGATCGGAAAGATCAGCCGCCCGCGAAACGCGTCGTATACCGAGCCGCGCTCCGCATTGTGCACGAGCAGTCCCGCGTCAACAAGCTCCTTCTCGGAATAGCCCTTGCCCTTCAGGAGCTTGAGAAGCGAATCCCACGTGTCCGGCGCATATCCGATGCCGAACCGTGTGACGATCTCTGCGTTCAATCCGCGTTTTGCGGCGTATTTTTGCGCGTCCCTGCCCGTTTCCGGATCGAGGAAGCACCGGCTGTAATACCGCGCAGCCTCTGTATTCGCTTCGATCATGCGCTTCTTGTACGCACGCTGTCGCTGCATCTCGCGATCGTTGATTTCGTTCGGCAGCTCCATGCCGACGCGGTTCGCCAGGTTCTGTACCGCCTCATAGAACGTCAGCCGCTCCATATCCATCACAAACTGGATCACGGTGCCGCCGGCGTGACAGCCAAAACAGTAAAAAAGCTGCTTGTCCGGCGAAACGGAGAACGACGGCGTCTTTTCGCCGTGCAGCGGACAGCATGCCCAGAGCTTGCGGCCCTTCGGCTTCAGCTCGACATATTCCGAAACGACGGATACAATATCGTTTTTGTGCAACAGCTCATCGAGCCATGCGCTCGGAAACGCCATCCTCTGTCCTCCTTTCCGCAAACATAACAGAAACCGTTCAGCTCCAGCTCTTCGGAACGAACAAATGCTCGTAGGTGCTGATCGCGTAGATATCGCTCATGCCGGCGATGAAGTCCGCGACCGCCCGTTCCCTGCCTTCGCGTTCAAGCGTCAGGCGGAACTCGTCGTCCAGAAGCTCCGGATGTGAGAAATAGTATTCATACAGCGCGCGCACGACGCCCTTCGCCTTTCCCTCCTCGCTCTTGGCGAGCGGGTTCAGGTATACGCGATCGAACATGAACTTGCGAAGCACCTTGAACTCCTCGGCAAATTCCGTCGAAAAGCGGATCTCGCTGCTGTTCCGGCTGTTTTCGATCACGTTGATGATCAGGCTGTTGATGCGCTTTGAATGCGTCGGCCCGAACAGCTCGATGCAGGAGCTCGGCAGGTCCTCCTCCGAGAGAACGCCGGCACGCATGGCGTCGTCGATGTCGTGATTGATGTAGGCGATGCGATCCGCAAGTGAGACGACCTTGCCCTCTGTCGTTGCAGGACGGCCGCTGCTGGTGTGATTAACAATGCCGTCGCGCACCTCCCATGTCAGGTTCAGGCCCTTGCCGTCGTATTCCAGCTTTTCCACGACGCGCAGGCTCTGCTCGTTGTGCTTGAAGCCGAACGGCAGAAGATCGTTCAGCACATCCTCGCCCGCGTGTCCGAACGGCGTATGGCCGAGGTCATGCCCCATGGCGATCGCCTCAGCAAGATCCTCGTTGAGCCGCAGCGCACGCGCGATCGTCCGCGCGATCTGCGAAACTTCGAGCGTATGCGTCAGACGCGTGCGGTAGTGGTCTCCCTTCGGCGCCAAAAACACCTGTGTTTTATGCTTCAGACGGCGAAACGATTTGCTGTGCAGGATGCGGTCGCGGTCACGGACGAAGTCCGTACGCACAGGACAGGGATCCATCGGAACGTCTCTGCCGTGCGTATTGACCGAAAGCGTCGCATACGGGGAAAGCATCTGTTTCTCCCATTCTTCCCGCATTTTTCGGACCGATCCGTCTTCCATAGTCGCCTCCGCGAAAGTATTCTATATATTTATACGCCAAAACTCCAAAAAATCCTTTTTTTCTTTTCAAAGAATCCCGATCTTTTTAGACAGCAAAAGGCGGGAGATCGCTCTCCCGCCCTCTGTGTCGAATGGATTATTTGTACAAGCCGCGCTCGGTGTAATGCGTGTGCAGCAGCTCGTGCGCCTTGTGGCTGTTCGGCTCACCGAGGTAGTCGCGATAGAGCACCTGGACCTCAGGATTCTCATGGCTCTTGCGCAGCGGCATGTTGGCATCTTCGCCATACAGGCCTGCCGCACGCTTTGCGCGCAGATCCACGAAGTTGCGAACGTAGCCGGGCTGAATCGGCTGGCCGCCGCCGTTGACGCAGCCGCCGGGGCACGCCATGACTTCGACGAACTCATACTGCTTCTCGCCGCTCTTGATCATGTCGAGCAGCTTTCTCGCATTCTCGAGGCCGCTGGTGACCGCAACACGCACCTTGACGCCGTTGAGATCGTACTCCGCTTCCTTGATGGCTTCGGTGCCGCGGACCGCATGGAAATCGACCTTCTCGAGCGTCTTGCCGGTGACGACCTCATATGCGGTACGCAGAGCAGCTTCCATAACGCCGCCGGTCGCGCCGAAGATGTGACCTGCGCCGGACGCCTGGCCGAGCATCGGATCGCAAACCTCTTCGGGCAGATCCTCGAACTTGATGCCCGCACGACGGATCATGCGCGCAAGCTCGCGGGTCGTAAGGGAAACGTCGACGTCGGGTCTGCCGTCCGTGCCGAGCTCCGGACGCTGCACCTCAAACTTCTTCGCGGTGCACGGCATGATGGAGACGACGAAGATCTTCTTCGGGTCGATGCCCATCTTCTCGGCATAGTAGGACTTGACGAGTGCGCCGAACATGCCCTGCGGCGATTTGCAGGTGGACAGGTTCGGAATGAACTCCGGATAGTAGTGCTCGCAGAACTTGATCCAGCCGGGGCTGCAGCTCGTGATCAGCGGGAGCTTGCCGCCCTTGGTGAGACGGCTGATCAGCTCGGTGCCTTCCTCCATGATCGTGACGTCAGCAGCGTTGTCGACGTCAAAGACCTTGTCGAAGCCGAGTCTGCGCAGTGCAGCGATCATCTTGCCCTCGACATTCGTGCCGATCGGCATGCCGAACTCTTCGCCGAGCTGTACGCGGACGGACGGTGCGGGACCGACGACAACATGCATATCGGGATCGGAGAGCGCCTTCCACACCTTGCCGGTGTCGTCACGCTCGGTGAGCGCGCCGGTCGGGCAGACGCTGATGCACTGACCGCAGTTGACACAGGACGTAGTGGCCAGCGGCAGATCGAATGCGCTTGCGATATGGGTCTTGAAGCCGCGCTCGTTTGCGCCGATGACGTTGCAGTGCTGGTTGTACTTGCAGACAGCCACGCAGCGACGGCAAAGGATGCACTTCGAGTTGTCGCGGATGAGGTGGATCGCGGAATCGTCGATGTCGGGCTCGGTCGGCGCGCCGTCGAACTTATGCGCATCGCAGCCGTATTCCTGAGACAGCGCCTGCAGCTCGCAGTTGCCGCTGCGCACGCAGCTCAGACAATCCATACGGTGGTTCGACAGCATCAGTTCGAGCGTCATCTTGCGGGATGCGCGAAGCGCGGGCGTGTTCGTCTGCACTTCCATGCCTTCGGCGACCTGCATCAGGCACGCAACGGGGTTCGAACGCGCGCCCTTGACCTCGACCACGCACATACGGCACGCGCCGATGGCGTTGATCTGCTTCATGTAGCAAAGGGTCGGAATCCGGATACCGGCCAGCTCCGCCGCTTCCAGAATCGTGGAACCCGCGGGGACTTCGATCTCCATTCCGTTGATTTTCATTTTAACTGTATCCATGGTCGCCCTCCTTATTTCTTGATGATGGCCGAGAACTTACAGCCTTCCATGCAGGCGCCGCACTTGATGCACTTCGACTGGTCGATGACATGCGGTTCCTTGACCTTGCCGGTGATCGCGCCTGCGGGGCACTTGCGTGCGCAGAGCGTGCAGCCGCGGCACTTGTCGGGCTGGATCTCATAATGCATGAGGTTCTTGCAGACGCCCGCCGGGCAGCGCTTTTCGACGACGTGTGCCTCGTACTCGTCGCGGAAATACTTCAGCGTGGACAGAACCGGGTTCGGCGCCGTCTGACCGAGTGCACACATTGCGTTCGCCTTGATGTAGTTGCACAGCTCCTCCATCTTGTCAAGATCTTCAAGCGTGCCGTTGCCGGACGTGATCTTGTCAAGCATTTCGAGAAGGCGTCTCGTGCCGATGCGGCACGGGGTGCACTTGCCGCAGCTCTCGTCAACCGTGAAGTCGAGGAAGAAGCGTGCGACGTCGACCATGCACGTCGTTTCGTCCATGACGATCATACCGCCGGAGCCCATCATGGCGCCGATCTTGATCAGGTTGTCATAGTCGATCGGCAGGTCGAGGTATTCCGCCGGAATGCAGCCGCCGGACGGACCGCCGGTCTGCACGGCCTTGAACTTCTTGCCGTTCGGGATGCCGCCGCCGATGTCGTAGATGATCTCGCGGAGCGTCGTGCCCATCGGGATCTCAACGAGGCCGGTGTTGACGATCTTGCCGCCGAGCGCAAAGACCTTGGTGCCCTTGCTGCGCTCGGTGCCCATGGATGCGAACCACTCGGCGCCCTTCAGGATGATCTGCGGGATGTTGGCGAGCGTTTCGACGTTGTTGATGATCGTCGGCTGACCGAACAGACCCTTGTTCGCCGGGAACGGGGGCTTGTTTCTCGGCTCGCCGCGGTTGCCCTCGATGGAGGTCAGAAGCGCGGTCTCTTCGCCGCAGACGAACGCGCCTGCGCCGAGACGAACTTCGATGTCGAAATCAAAGCCGGTGCCGAAGATGTCCTTGCCGAGCAGGTTGTATTCACGCGCCTGGCCGATTGCGATCTCAAGACGCTTGACCGCGATCGGGTACTCTGCACGAACATAGATGAAGCCCTTGTTTGCGCCGATCGCATAGCCTGCGATCGCCATTGCTTCGAGGACTGCATGCGGGTCGCCTTCGAGAACGGAACGGTCCATGAACGCGCCGGGGTCGCCCTCGTCCGCGTTGCAGACGACGTACTTCTGCGGAACCTTATTGCGCGCCGCGAAGTCCCACTTCATGCCGGTCGGGAAGCCTGCGCCGCCTCTGCCGCGAAGGCCGGAATCCTTCATGACCTGAATGACTTCTTCCGGGGTCATTTCGGTGAGCACCTTGCCGAGTGCGGCATAGCCGTCCATCGCGATGTACTCGTCGATCTGTTCCGGGTTGATGACGCCGCAGTTGCGAAGCGCAACACGCATCTGCGTCTTGTAGAAGCCGGTTTCCTGCAGGGACGGAACCTCGACCTTCTCCTCGCCCTCGGTCTCACGATAGACGAGACGATCGACCACACGGCCCTTTAAGAAATGCTCGGAAACGAGTTCGGGAACGTCTTCGAGCTTGACACGGCTATAGAACGTTCCCTCCGGGTAAACGATCATAACCGGACCCAATGCGCAAAGGCCGAAGCAGCCGGTGCGCACGACCTTTACTTCCTCAGCAAGGCCGTTTTTTGCGATTTCTTCCTCAAGCGCGTCGGCAATCTTGACGCTGCCGGAAGAGGTACAACCCGTACCGCCGCAAATCAGAACATGCGTGCGAATCATACTGTCTTTCCTCCGTTATCCTTCCACCGCACCGATGGTATATTTTGTGACGGGCTTGCCGCCGATCAAGTGCTCCTTGATAATTTCGGGAACCATTTCGGGCTTGACCTTCACATAGGTCACGCGCTCCTTGTCGCCCTCGAACACTTCGACGATCGGCTCAAAGCGGCACATGCCGATGCAGCCGGTCTGGGTGACGGTCACGCGATCACCGATGTTCTGCTCCGCGACCTGTTCGACGAACGCGTTCAGGACCGGACGCGCGCCTGCCGCGATGCCGCAGGTTGCCATGCCGACGACCACACGGATCTCGCCGGAGCCTTCGCGAAGAGCGACCTTGTTTTTCATTCTTTCACGAATTTCTGCAAGTTCTTTCAATGATTTCATGAGTTTGATCCTTTCATTTGTAGATTTTTCAGAATATCTTCAAGCCTCCGAAGCATACTGCTCCGTCAGCATATCCCGGATCCATGCGAGGACTTCGTATTCGTCAAGCGGTACGTCGTCCCCTAAAACCTGTCGTATCTCGCGCGTGTCGAGTTCGACCGTGCGATCCGGCAGCGTGTGCCGGAAAACAAAATCCGTCTGTGCGCTTCCGCGAATCAAAAGGATGATGGTGGAGATCACATCGCCGAGCGGCGTGAAATCCAGATGCGTCTTGAAGAACGTCGCGGACGTTTCCGTGCCGCAATGCTCCGGATCGACTGCCCTCTCCGTCGAGCGGATGGTAAGCGTGCCCCCCGTCTGTTCCGCCGCCAGCTTCAGAAGCGGGATCCCCATGCCGACCTTGCGCGTGGTGCGCGTGGTGGAAAACGGATCGACAACGGTTTTCAGAAAGTCCTCCGACATGCCGTAGCCGTTATCCCGGATCGTGATCTTCAGCGTCGTCTCCGTCTCGTCCAGCAGGATCTCGATGAGCGTCGCTTCGGCGCGGATCGAGTTCTGGGCGATGTCGAGAATGTTCAGACTGAGTTCCTTCACAGTTTCCCCTCCCGCAGCTTCTGAAACAGTTCGTGCCGCACCGCTTCCGGCGCGGTATCGTCGGTTTCGAGCGTCAGCGTGCCGCCTGCCTCGCCGATCTCCCACAGCCTGTGCGCATCCGAGCAGACAACGACCGTGCGTCCCTCCGCAAGCTTTCGGTTCTCCCGATCCCGAAGCTCCGCAATGCGAAACACCGGTTCCGGCGGAAATGTGCCGAGCACAGCCAGCAGTCCGTTTGCGTCGCGGTCGATGTGCGCCGGCCAGCAGACGCCGTGAAATGCTTCGACCAGAGCGGCCGCCGATTCGAGATCGAGATCCGTTGCGGCGGGCAGAAAGTACGGGTCCTCCCCGATCTGTTCGTCCCGCTCATTCAGGATCGCCTGATCGCCGAAGATCTCCCTGCGATTTTTGATCCGCATACGATGCGTCTTGACCTCCGCCCCGAACGCAAGCGCGTCGTCGAGCGTTTCAAACACGCACAGCAGGTGGATATCCTCCGCCGTCGTCAGCTCCATGCCGGCGATCGGAACGATCCCGTACTCCTCACACGCCTTGAAGAAGGCCGGACAGTTGTCGACCGAATTATGGTCGGTCAGCGCAACGATGCCGAGCTCGTTCAGGTGCGCCATCCCCGCAATGTTGCAGGGCGTCATGTCCATGTCCCCGCACGGAGACAGACACGAATGCAGATGCAGATCGTAGCCGACCGTCCTCATTTGAGCAGTGCGCCGACCTCGACGCAGATCTCAAATGTGGACTTTTCGGACAGCAGCATGTTCAACCCGTGCAGCCTTGCCGCGTTGACCGCAGCCTCGTCCGGCCGGACGCCCTCGGAAAACACGATGCAAGCGCAGTCTGTCAGCTGACCGACCGCCGCCACGTTCACATTGGACATGATCGTGACCCAGCAGTCGCCGCTGTCGGCGCGTCCCATGACCCAGCTCAGAAGATCCCCCGCATAGCCTCCGGTGACCTCCCGGTCGCCGTCGGACAGCAGCAGCGGTTCGTATCCGGTTTTTTCGATCAGTTGGGAAACCGTCATTATCTTTCTCACTTTCCGTCGTCGTGCTCCAACTCTCTGAGATGCTCGCGCATGCGAATGACGCAGTCATCCAGCTTGGATTCGCCCTTTACGACGTCCTCCGCGTGCGCACGGCACGTCGGCGCGCCGCAGGAGCCGCAGTCCATTCCGGGCAGCAGGTTGCGGATCCGCTCGATCTCCGACATCATGCGGAACGAACGCATCCGGTCCGCGTCGAGAATCTCCGCCGAGCTGTATTCGCCCGGCTCAACGGTCATGAATTCACGCGGGATCGGTTCGTCGTCGGTCAATACGACGTGGTTCTGCGCGACCGGCATATACCGCTGCAGCGAGCGAATGCGCACGCGTGCGATATACGGGTTCTCGACCGCCATGACGCCGCCGACGCAGCCGCCGGGACATGCGTTCATCTCGACGAATTTCAGATCGGGGAAATGTCCCATTTCGATGTCGTCGAGCACGCGGATGATGTTCTCAATGCCGTCCGCCGCCAGATAGTGATCGTTCATGAGCGCGCTTGCCTCGCCGCCGGACGACGACCAGCTCATGCCGATCATGCCGGATTCGGAGGTAATTTCGGGAACCTTTGCGCGGTCCATTTTGGACAGGACCCGGAAATAGATATCGCTCATGGAGACCACGTAATCCACGTAGCACTCCTTATCCGCGGGCGTATTCTTGACCCAGCTGACCTTCGCGGGACACGGGGAGATGAACACGGTTTTGATCTCGTCGGGCTTCAGTTCCGGATGCTCCTTCAGTGCGCGCTCCTTTGCGAGCTTGCCCGCCACCTCGATGGGCGGCGAGATCGGGACCATCTTGTTCCGGAGCGTCGGGAACCGCAGCGAAATGAGCCGTACCACGACCGGACATGCCGTGCTGATGAACGGCGCATGCGCCATTCCCTTGCGCTTCATGTACGTCCGGGTGTAGTCCGTAACGATCTCCGCGGCCTTCGCGACCTCAAACACATCGTCAAAGCCGAGATTCTTGAGTCCCTGCAGCAGGTAGTCCGTATCGTCCAGATTGGCAAACTGACCGAAGATCGAGGGCGCGGGGAGCGCGATCAGATACTTCGAGTGATCGATCGAATCCCATTCGTCGAAGCTCGCGCGCTTCGCCTTATACGGGCAATGGCGGATGCATTCGCCGCAGTCGATGCACAGCTGCGGATTGATACAAGCCTTTCCGTCGCGAATGCGGATCGCCTGCGTAGGACAGCGGCGCAAGCAGGTGGTACACCCCTTGCACTTTGCCGGGTCAAGCGAAACGGAATGCTTGTATACGATCATGCTTCCTCCTTATGCCGACTTGAATTTCATCTCGATCGTCGTGCCGACGCCGACGACGGAATCGATCTTGAGCTCATCCGAATACCGTTTCATGTTCGGCAGGCCCATGCCTGCTCCGAAGCCGAGCGAACGGATGTTGTCCGGCGCGGTCGAATATCCCTCCTGCATGGCAAGATTGATATCCTTGATACCGGGGCCGACGTCCTTCAGAATCACCGTGATGCAGTCCGGCGTAACATACACATCCGCATCCCCGCCCTTTGCGTGGATGACCATGTTGATCTCGCCTTCGTACATCGCAACGGAGATCCTGCGGATCAGATCGGGATGGTATCCCATCTGCCGGAGCGTCCGTTTGACCTGTACCGAAGCCTCGCCTGCGGACGTGAAGTTGTTTCCGTCCACATCGTAGTGGAAATGGAGCGCGTCGCCTGTCATCGTCCCAAACCGCCTTCGTACAGTCTGCCGCTCGCCTCGTACATCGTCATCTGGGTCTCCATCAGAACGATGTCGTTTTGCGCGGCGAGGGTTTTGATCTCCGGCGTTGCGGTCTTTCCGCGAACGATGATAATGCACTGCATGTCAAGCATATGCGCCGTACGCACGATCTGCGGGTTCAAAAGCCCGGTCAGAAGCACGTCGCGATTCTCCGCAAACGCAAGCACGTCGCTCATCATGTCGCTGCCGAACGCGCCGGTCAGATCCTCGTCCAGCCGATCGGGATCGGCGTATACGACTGCATTGATTCGTTCGGCGATCTCCCGGATTGTCATACCTGCTTCCTTTCGATTATGCGCGGAATTTGTCTACGATGCCCTTGACGTCGGCGGGAACGAGCCGACCGAAAACGTCGTCATCCACCGTCATGACCGGAGCGAGGCCGCAGCAGCCAAGGCAGCGCGTCGCTTCGAGCGTGAACTTACCGTCCGGCGTGGTGTGGCCGGCCTTGATGCCGAGCTGACGTTCGAGCTCTGCAAGGATATCTGCAGATCCCTTGACGTAGCACGCGGTACCGAGACAGACGCGGATCAGGTGCTCGCCCTTCGGTTCGAGCGTGAACCACGAATAGAACGTGGAAACGCCGTACACCTGCTCAAGCGATACGCCGAGTCCTTCGGCGACCATCGTCTGCACTTCGATCGGCAGATAGCCGTAGATCTCCTGCGCCTTCTGGAGCACAGGCATCATTGCGTCGCTGTGGCCCTTATGCTGTGCAATGACCTCTTTCAGTTGGGCTTCCTGTTCGGGCGTACCCCGGAACGGGATTTCGGTAATTTTGTTCGTCATACATCCTCCTTAATAGAATAGATTCTTGACCATCGAATATTATAGCATACCGTTCCCGCAATTTCCATATCTTTTTCACACATCTTTTCTTATATTTTGCATTTCTTTGGGCTTACGGCGGACTCTTCATAAAAATTCCGCAAAAATTTAGCAAAAAATTCGATTTGCGGGCTTTTCTTTTTGCGCGAAATCGTGTATGATAGGTATACGCAAAGGAATATCTTTATGGAAGGAGATTCTTTATGGCAAAGAAACTCAAATTCAAGCCCACACCCGCCGGGATCATGTTCCTGTCCGCGATCGCCGTTCTGCTGATCGCGATCATCATTATTACGATCGTGCTGGCAAAGAACTGCAGCAAAAACAGATCGAACGATCCGACGCCTGCCAGTGAGCAGCCGGTCGAAAGCACCGAGTCCACGATCGAGCCGACCAAGGAGGCTTCCCTCACTACGCCCGATCCGCTGGACACGCCCGATCCGGACGCAACGATTGATCCTGATGCGACGATCGATCCGAACGCGACCGTCAATCCCAGCGACACCTCCGGCCCCGGCCCGATCGTGATCACCACACCCGGAACCTCGCCGGCCAGTTCCGCATCGCCGGGCACCAGCGCTTCGCCGAGTCCTTCCTATTACACTACGCCGACCTCGCACATGAAGAACCATTCGCAGAAGGGCTACGTCAATGCGGACAGCGTCAACATGCGCGCAGAACCTAAGAAGACCGCAAAGGTCGTCACTTCCAAGATCCCGAAGTATACGGCCGTCACGCTCTATGTCGAGCAGGAGGGCTGGTGGTTCTTGAAGTGCGGCGATAAGTACGGCTACATCATCGGTGACTACATCACCAAGGGCACCGCACCCGCCGAAGCCGGCGACGGCAGCGCTACCGGCAAGGTTGCCGTCCAGAACGACAACGTCATCGCGCTCCGCAAGGGCCCCGGCAAGAGCTACACCTGCATCAAGGAGTACAAGAACGGTACCGAGGTCACCGTCTACCATTCCGAAAAGGATAAGGACGGCAGAAAGTGGTACTACGTCAAGACGCCCGACGGCAAGAAGGGCTACATGTTTGCAAGCTACGTGAAGATCACCAAGGGCAAGGTCCCCGCAAAGTAAACATCCAAACACACAGACCCGCGATCACTCGCGGGTCTTTTTTTCGTCTTTTTACAACGCTGTTACCACTTCGGTAACCTGTTGCAACTCTGTTACAAGTCTGTGATGACTCTGTTACAAGTTCTGTTTTATCCTATGAGCAGAAACCGAAAGCGGAAAGGATGCGGATGTATGACAAACTGCGATCTGTCGTTACGCTGTCCTTCCCGATTGCATAAGATACCCTTCATGAACAGCCGCTGCCGTTGCAACGGCACAGATGACCGCTGCGCCGTATTGAAAATCGATACATGCAAGCGTCAGCGGGAAAACGAACAGCAGCGCTCCGGTCACCCTGTTCATCACGGAATGCACCGTCAGAAACGCTTTTTGCCGGATATATCCGGCTGCAATGTTCGCCGCCTTTATGAAAGCGATGACGGCGATCCATACATAGAGCCATATCGGAACATCCAGTACCGGCAGTAGTTTTATGAGGCATGCCGCAGCGAATACGATATCCGCAGCCGTATCGAGCCTTGCGCCGAACGCGCTGACCGTACCGGTCTTCCTTGCCACGGCGCCGTCGATCATATCGGTGATTCCGGCAGCGATATACAGCGCATAGAACGTCGGCGAGAATGCCGGAAAAAACAGCAAAGCGGCGCTGAGGACGATTCTGCTGCCGGTGACAGCATTTGCCATTTTACATCGGCGTCCCCACTTCGATCAGATTCCCGTCCGGATCGTAAAAGCGTATGACCCTCTGTCCCCAGCTGTGCGTCATGAGCCTGTTGACGTATTTTACTTCCGGATAATACTGTTCAAGCCTTTCGATAAAACGATCCAGGTCGGATTCCTCAAAATAAAGCTCGCAAGAGTTGTTCTCCGGAATGATATCTTTTCCTAGGAACTCCTTCCAGTATGTCTCCTCCTGAAGAACCAATCCATCCGTCAGGACCATATTTCCGTCATTGTCAAGAATCGTCTCAAGGCCGAACAGATCCCGGTAGAACCGTCGGGATCTCTCAATATCTTTCACGACGATCAGCACATTTTTCAGTTTCATCGTTTTCCCCTTTTCACACCCAATATCTCCGATCCTGCCGAAAAGCCGGAATCGTCAGTATCGGTCTCCGTATTCCTTCCGTGCTTCCGCCGCCCGTTTCAGGACAACGGTCGACCCGGTATCCGCACAAGCATGATTCAATCAGTCCCTGCCGTATACGGTCTGCTCTTTTTGCGACGGGCTGACCGTTATGCAAGGTTCTCCGGCTTGAGATAGCCGGAAAGCAGCGTGCGCAGGGCGTTGAACGCGTCCATACCGTTTTCGGGCATGGCCTCGGAGCTGACGCGGTACAGGCACCCTTCCTCGTCGAATCTGACGACATGGATCGCGCCGTCGAGCGATTCGGGATTTTCAAGGCTGTTCCAGCCGTTCATGCCGGCCTCATAGATGATGCGCAGCGCTTCGTTCAGGACGTCCTTCGGCACGCGGTAGCGCGTTACGCGTTCGTCGGCCTTGCCGCCGTCGACGTACTCCTCCAGCAACAGCAGCTCTTCGCCGTCGTCATAGAGCACCAGCTCATAATAGCCGTCCTCTTTCCCGTCGACCGGCTCCGTCGCCACGGCCTTTGTGTAATAATCGACCTTCAGGACCGGCTCGGCCGCCGAAATGTTCCTTGCGGCGACCGTAACCGTGACGTCCTCAGCGGGCATCACGAACGCAAAGTACAGATAGTCGCTGTCCGGTCCGGAGGTCTGCTGCACCGGTTCGCCGTTCACGAAAACCTCGGTGATCTCGTCAAAAACCGGATGCAGCTGCAGCGTCACCGTTTCGCCCGGATAAGCCCATTCCGGCGGATCGACGATCTGCAGCTTGCCGCTTTCATACACGATCTGATACCGCATTGCCATCATATCACTCCCTCCGAGAGAAAACTCCACCCTGACGTCGTGCGCGGGCATTGTAAACGCATAGACCAGATAATCGTAGCCGTCCACGCGCGGCGAAAGACGTTCGCCGTCGACAGTGACCGTCGGGGACGCGTCCATGACGATATAGGTTTTCAGCTCGACGCGCTCACCCGCCGCATAGGCGTCCTTTGCGTCAATGAACGCGCCCTTGTTGGCGTATTCGATCTTGTACAGTTCTTTCTTTGTGCATCCGAACAGCATCGTCATCACCAGCAGCGCAATCAGCGCAAGGATCGGAATTCGTTTTGTACGCATCGTCGTGTCCTCTCAAAGATCGGACAGGCGGTACAGCGCGTCCGGGTTCTTCTTGGGCTCCCTGAGATGCAGGATCTGCGCGTCCTTGAAGCGCTCCTTGAGCTTTACCGTCGCCTTCGGCGCGTCGCCGCTGCCGGAATACAGCACAAACGTCAGCTTCTTGCCGTCGAACACCGTTTCCTTCAAGGCCGTATTAATCGGGCAGGACAGCCGCCCGTTCCAGATCGGCGAGCCGATCACGATCTCATCATATGCGGACACGTCGGCGTCGTAATTCTTCAGGGGTTCGCAGTAATTGCGGCCCGCATTGAAGCCGCACTTCATGATCTGAAAGAAGAACGCCTTCGGCGGTTTCTTTGCCGATTCGACCTTGCGGACGTCATACCCCTTCTCCCTGAGCTTATCCGCGACCGCGTCGCCGTTTCCGGAAAGGCTGTAATAGAGGAACAGCTTTTTCATGCGACCGTCTCCTTTGCCAGCAGGACGAAGTGCATCTCGACCGGGTTGTGGTCGGAATACGCAAACTGCGTGTCGATGACGTCGGCAAACATTACCTCTACGTTGTTCGTCACAAGGAAGCCGTCGATCGTCAGCGTATACTGCCCCTCGTGATACGGACCGTCGGCGTTGCGGCAGCTCGGAACCGGGTTGCTATCGTCGAGCGGCGCGGCAAGCATGACGCTGTAGCCGTCGAACATGCCGTCCGGGATCGGCTGCGCCCATGTGTATTCCTGATCGGCCTTGCCGAAATACTTCGAGGAATCGCCGAGCAGGTCCTTGTTGAAGTCGCCGCCCGCGATGCAGTAATTGCCCTTTTCATATTCGGCCTGCATGTCGTCGAGCAGCAGCTTCAGCTGATCGTTTGCGATCTTGCCGTCGGAGGTATAGGCGGACAGATGCAGGTTGTACAGAACGAGCTGGTCGCCACTCGCAAGCGGGATGCGGTTCTTGCTGTAGCAGCGGTCGAGGTCGAGGAATTTCGTGAGTCCCGTTTCGATCGGCAGCTCGATGCGCTCACCGGAGGCGATCGGCGCAGTCGAGAAGGTCAGAAGGCCCGAACGCGACTTGCCGTGCGGCTGGAAGATCGGATAGAACAGGAACGGCGAATCGTAGTTCTGCGCGAACGTGTAGGAATTGCCGGAGAGCGCGCCGACAAGATACGTGCGCTCGTCGACATGATAGCTGCGGGTCGAGTTGATGTCGACCTCCTGCACGATCGTCAGGTCGGCGTTCTGTTCCTTCAGAAACGCTGCGATATTCAGGAGGTTCTTGTCGAGCCGTTCCTTCGACCACGCCCACGAACGGTCGCCGCCGTCCATGAAGAAGCCGAAGTCGGATTCGTACGCGCCGAAGCCGATGTTGTACGAGACGATCTTGTATTCCTCGCCGGTCGTCAACGTGCCGGTCGCAGTTCCTTCGGCGGTCAGCGTCTGATTGCCGATGCGGTGGTAGCTGAGGAATACATAGGCGAAGTAGCCGACGCCGATCAGCAGGACGACCGCAAGGACGATCGCCGTGATCTTGAGGATCTTTTTCAATACTTTTTTCATAAGCTGTTCCTTTCCGTGTCAGTGATTCTTGAAGTTCTCGGACCAGATCTTTTTTGCAAGCGCGGGTGAACCGAAATCGACGACGATCCAGCCGTTCAGCGCTCCGTCATAGGACAGCAAATTCCTGTTCAGCGTCTTGGCAAGGCTGTACGGATGCCCGAACGCGGACGTGCCCTTGGTCGACAGGAAGTGGATCGAAAGCGCATCCGCGCCGGTCTGATTCGCGGCCTGTCCCGAAAGGAACGCGTTCCATTTGTCGTCCGTGCCGTATTCATAGCGATCCTGCACGGTCAGTGTGAAGCTGCCCTCCGGATGCGTCGCGGCGGTTTTCGACACGTCGTCGTGCCCGTTCTGCGTCTGCCAGTAGCACGGCATGCCGAGCGTCGGCTTATAGTTCGGATCCGTCTCGTAGTGCCATAAAAGCACGATCCTGCCGCGTGCCTCGCCGACGGTCGGAACGACGTTGGTCAGCAGCCATTTATCAGGGTTCTGCTCGATATACGCGGAAAGCGCCGCTTCAAACTGCTCCGGCGTCTCACTGCCGTGTTCGTGCTTGACCGCAAAGACGATCGTTTCCGTCGGATGCGCCGTCAGGAATGCGTAGGCGTCGGTGAGAACGTCGTCAAGGTACAGCGTACCCGCCCACGGCCAACCGGACGTCGTACAGTTGGTGAAGCCGTGCATCAGCTTGAGCCTGTTTCCGCTCGCTCCGAGCCGGATATCCAGATACCGGAAGCCCGCTTCAAGCTGTTCTTTGATCGTCAGCGCCTGGCAGCGGGTGATGAACGCAAGCTGAACGTTGCCTGTCGCCGCGTCGTGCGTACCCGGAAGAACAACGTCAGACAGGTACATTTCGTCGTAAAGCGCCGCCATCCAGTCTGCAGAGTTCTGTACGGGTGTGCGGTCGACCGATTCAAACGCGGGAACGACGTACATCAACGCGGCAAACGTCAGAACGATCAGCGTCGGTACGATCCACAGCAGATGCAGAAGCCGCTTGGCCTTTCCATGTGTTTTGCGCTCCATCTACGCATACCTCCCTATTATGATAGTATATTCTATCATAATCGTGTTTCGATTGCAACAGTTTTCACCCGCCCGCACCTGCCGCACATGCGAAACAGTTCGTGTTTTTTTCAAGGATTTCTTGCATCGGAGCATCCGATATGATATAATACATTGACTCAATATGGGGAGGAATGGGCATTGCGGATTTTGGGCATCGACCCCGGCTACGCGATCATGGGCTACGGCGTCGTCGACAAGAACGGTCAGTCGGTCGTTCCGGTCGATTTCGGCGTCGTCGAAACGGACAAAACCCTGCCCTTCCCCGAACGTCTTGAAAAGCTGTATCTCGGCACGCGGCAGCTGTGCGAGCTGTACCGGCCGGACATGGCGGCGTTCGAGGAGCTGTTCTTCTACCATAACATCACGACCGCCATCAGCGTCGGCTCCGGCCGCGGCGTGTCGATCCTCGGCGTGCAGCAGTGCGGCATTCCGATGTACGAATTTACGCCGATGGAGATCAAGCAGTCCGTGTGCGGCAACGGTCACGCCGACAAGAAGCAGGTCCAGCAGATGATCCGCGTTCTGCTGGGACTGAAAAGCGTGCCGAAGCCCGACGATGCGGCCGACGCGCTGGCCGCCGCGCTGTGCCTTGCGTTCCACGCAGGTCCGGCGCAGGAAGAATTCCGCATTCGATAGGAGAACGCTATGTACGCATATATTCGGGGAACCGTTGATGAATTGGGCGCGGATCGCGCGATCGTCGAGGCAGGCGGCATCGGCTATGAGCTGTTCTGCAGTTCGATGACGCTGAAAACGCTCACGATCGGCAGTCAGGCAAAGCTCTATACGCATCTGCATCTTGCGGAGGGCATACAGGCGCTGTACGGATTTGCCGATCCGGAGGAGCGCGAGATGTTCCGAAGACTTCTGAACGTCTCCCGCATCGGACCGAAGGTCGCGATCTCCGTTCTCTCGACGATGACGCCGTCCGACGTGCGCGCCGCGATCGTGACCGACAATCCGGCCGCGTTCGACCGCGTGTCCGGCATGGGCCGCAAGACCGCACAGCGCGTCATTTTGGAGCTCGGCGAGTCGATCCGCTCCGAGGCGGGCGGGATCACGCCGCAGAAGGCGGAGACCGGCAAGCCCTCCCTGCCCACAATGCAGAGCGAGGCAGTTGCCGCGCTGACGTCTCTGGGCTACGACGGACTGACCGCGTCGCGCGCGGTTGCAAAGATCAAGGAAGCCGACAGCGTCGAGGATCTGATCACCAAGGCGCTGAAGAGCATGGCAAAGGGGTAAGACATGCAGGACGACAGACTGATCTCCTCCTCCCTGCAGGAAGAGGACGCGAAAAACGAATACAGCATCCGCCCGCATTTTCTGTCCGAATACATCGGTCAGGAGAGCGTCAAGGAGCATATGCAGATCTATATCGAGGCGGCGAAATCCCGCGGCGAGTCGCTGGATCACGCTCTGTTATACGGCCCGCCGGGCCTCGGCAAAACAACGCTGGCCGGCATCATCGCAAATGAAATGGGCGTGAGTCTGCGCGTAACAAGCGGTCCGGCGATCACGCACGCAGGAGATCTTGCGGCCCTTCTCACCAACCTCAGTCCGGGTGACGTGCTCTTTATCGACGAGATCCACCGGCTGAATCCGAACGTCGAGGAAGTCCTGTATCCCGCGATGGAGGACTTTGCGCTGGACATCATCATCGGCAAGGGCCCCGGCGCAAGGAGCATCCGGCTCGATCTGCCGCGGTTTACGCTGATCGGCGCGACGACGCGGCTGGGCATGCTGTCCTCGCCGCTGCGCGATCGCTTCGGCATCAAGGAGCAGCTGGAGCTGTACACGCCCGAAAGTCTCAAAGAGATCGTGACGCGCAGCGCGGACATCCTGCACATCGAAATCGACGAGGAGGGCGCCTTGGAGATCGCGTCGCGTTCGCGCGGAACGCCGCGCATCGCAAACCGGCTTCTCCGGCGCGTCCGCGACTATTCACAGGTGCGCGGAAGCGGCGTCATCGACCTCGAAACGGCGCAGAACGCGCTTTCCATGTTGAAGATCGACGAGCTCGGTCTCGACGCGGTCGACCGCAAGATGCTGACCGCCATGATCGAGATCTTCCGCGGCGGTCCCGTGGGACTGGACACGATCGCGGCGTACACCGGTGAGGACGCCGGCACCGTCGAGGATGTGTACGAGCCATATCTTTTAAAGCTCGGCTTTATCGCGCGGACCACGCGCGGCAGAGTCGTTTTGCCGGACGCCTACCGGCATCTGGATTATCCCGTCCCGACGACGGTGCAGCAGGAACGGCTGGAGGTGTAACATGTTCGGCAAGAAGAAAAAGCTGATCGCGGATCAGGCGGCGCGCATCAAAGTGCTGGAGGAACAGGCAAAGTCGCTGTCCGACGACAATCAAAAAATGAAGGACCGTATGGACGACGTCGAACGCCGTGAAAGGGGCATCGGCCGTGCGATCAATGAAGCAACCGCAACGGCCGACAGCATGATCAGCGAAGCAAAACGAAAGGCCGGCGTGCTGATTGAGGAGACAAAGGCGGAATGCGACACGCAGCGCAAGAAGGCGGATCGCGTCGTGGAGGACGCTTACCGGAGCGCGCGCGAAATCATTCGTGAAGCCGAAGACGAGGCGAAGCGCAAGCAGGACGAGATGCAGCATCGCATCGAACAGTATGCGGCACTGCTGAACGGCTACGACACGATGGTGCAGGAGCAGCTTACCATGGCGCGCGACGGCGCACGCCGGTTTGCGGAGCTGTCCCGCGCGCTGCACGAGGCGATCCCGCAGCTTCTGAATGCAGACGGCTCTCCCCTTCCCGGTCTGTCCGTTCCGGAGCAGAAACCGGAGAAATCGCCGAATGTTCCGACGCCGGATCCCAATCTCGGCGACGAACCGCTGATCACGGTCGACAGCATCGCGAAGGATACGCCCGAAGCAGTAAAAGCGGACGTCGACGAGATCATTGACGGGATCCTTTCCGCTGCGGAGGGCGACGCATGAAGCTGACTCTTTTGGGCGTATGGGGACCGTTCCCCGCACCGGGCGGCGGCTGCTCATCGTATCTCATTGAGGACGGCCAAACGCGCATCCTGCTGGAATGCGGCAGCGGCGCGCTCGGAAGGCTGCGCAAGATGTATCCCGGCGCGCTTTCGCTCGATGCGATCGTGCTCAGTCATATGCACGCAGATCACACCGGCGAGATCGACCTGTTCCGGTACATGCTGGAGTTTGGCTTCGGCGTGACGCCGTTGCCCGTGTATGCGCCGGAGACTGACCGCCTCCGTTACCCGGTCTTTGCGCCGACCGAAACGCACGACGGCATGACCGTTCGCATCGGTTTGCTGTCTCTGCACTTTTTTGAGGTGCGGCATGCGGTCAAAACGATGGCCGTCCGCATCACGGACACAGCCGGGCATTCGCTGTTCTACACGGCGGACACCCGCCTGTTTGACGGACTCAAAGATGCGGCAAAAGGCGCCGATCTGCTGCTTGCCGACGCGTGCCTTGTCGACGAATCGAACCCGAATGCGCTCAGGAATCACATGACCGTGCGGCAGGTCGAAGCGCTGAAAAACGCCGCTGGCTGCAGACGTGCGATCCTCACCCACCTGTTCGGCGGGAACGACGCACTGCCGCCGTTGTTTGACACAGCGTGCGCCTACGCCGTCGAAGGCGCAATCTATGAGATTTGAAATGATGCGGGTAACCGCTTCATGATACAGTATCTTAAGAAAGGAATATAAACACTATGGCAAAAATGACGATCGAAGACGTAAACGTGGAAGGAAAGAGAGTTCTCGTACGCGTGGACTTCAACGTTCCGCTCGCGGAGGACGGCACCGTTTCGGACGATAAGCGCATCGTTGCCGCGCTGCCGACCATCCGGTACCTGCTCGACCACAAGGCGAAGGTCATCCTTTGCTCACACCTTGGCAGACCCAAGGGAGAAGTCAATCCGAAGTATTCTCTGGAACCCGTCGGTCAGCGCCTTGCGGAACTGCTGCCCGATACGCGCGTCTGGTTTGCGACCGACACGATCGGCGAAAGCGCCAAGAACGCGATCGCAGACATGAAAGAGGGCGAGATCGTCCTTCTGGAGAACACCCGCTTCCACAAGGAAGAGGAAAAGAACGATCCTGCGTTCGCAAAGGCGCTCGCAAGCCTTGCGGATCTGTTCGTTTCCGACGCGTTCGGCACCGTGCACCGCGCACACGCGTCCACGGCGGGCGTTGCGAACTACATTCCGGCCGTCGCGGGCTACCTGATCGGCAAGGAGCTCGGCATCATGGGCGAAGCGCTTGAAAACCCGGTCCGCCCGTTCGTGGCGATCCTCGGCGGTGCAAAGGTCGCGGACAAAATCGGCGTCATCAAGAACCTGCTCGCAAAGTGCGACAGCCTGATCATCGGCGGCGGCATGGCGTACACGTTCTTCAAGGCGATGGGCTATGAGATCGGCACGTCGCTGCTCGACGAAAACAGCATTGACCTTGCAAAGGACCTGATGGCGGAAGCCAAGGAGCGCGGCGTCAACCTGCTGCTCCCGATCGACACCGTCGTTGCGACCGCATTCGCGGCGGACGCCGAGCACAAGACCGTGCCCAGCAACGAGATTCCGGAGGGTTGGATGGGCCTCGACATCGGCGAAAAGACCCGCGAGCTGTTCCGCAAAACGATCCTCGAAGCAAAGACCGTCATCTGGAACGGCCCGATGGGCGTGTTCGAGTTCCCGGCATTTGCTGAGGGCACCAAGGCCGTCGCGCAGGCCTGCGCAGACTGCGAAGGCACCACGATCATCGGCGGCGGCGATTCCGCTTCTGCCGTGAAAAAGCTCGGCTTTGCCAAGAAGATGACGCACATCTCCACCGGCGGCGGCGCGTCTCTCGAATTCCTCGAAGGCAAGATCCTTCCCGGTGTGGCGGTCCTGAACGACAAGCCCGAAGGCCGTCGTCCGATCATCGCGGGCAACTGGAAAATGAACAAGACACCCGATGAAGCGAAGGAGCTCGTCTCCGCGCTGATCCCGCTCGTTGCGGATGCGAAGTGCGACGTCGTCGTATGCCCGCCGTACGTTGACCTGTGCTGCGTGAAAAAGCTGATCGAAGGCACCAACATCAAGCTCGGCGCGCAGAACATCCACTGGGCCGAAAAGGGCGCGTTCACCGGCGAGATCTCTGCGGATATGCTGAAGGCGCGGGGCGTTGAATTCGCGATCGTGGGCCACAGCGAGCGCCGTCAGTACTTCGGTGAAACGGATGAAACCGTCAACAAGCGTGCGCTGGCCGCGCTGAACGCGGGCATCACCCCGATCATCTGCGTCGGTGAATCGCTCGAACAGCGCGAAGCGGGCGTGACCGACAATCTCGTTTCCGATCAGACGATCGCCGCGCTCAAGGATATGACGAACGCGCAGGTCGAATCCGTCGTCATCGCCTACGAGCCTATCTGGGCGATCGGCACCGGCAAGACCGCGACCAAGGAGGACGCAAACGCGACCATCGGTGTGATCCGCAAGGCGATCGCAGATGCATTCGGCTGTGAAACAGCAAACAAGGTCCGCATCCAGTACGGCGGCAGCATGAATCCGAAGAACGCCTCCGAGCTGATGGCCATGCCGGAGATCGACGGCGGCCTGATCGGCGGCGCAAGCCTCAAAGCGGAAGACTTCTCGAAGGTGGTTCACTTCTGATGAAGCCGATTACCGCATTGATCATCCTCGACGGCTTCGGCTATCGCGAGGAAAAACAGTATAACGCGATACTGACCGACGGCGCGGTGAACTTCATGCGCCTTTGGAAGAGCTATCCGCACACGCTGATCGGCGCAAGCGGCATGGACGTCGGCCTTCCCGACGGACAGATGGGCAATTCCGAGGTCGGTCATACGAACATCGGCGCAGGCCGCATCGTCTATCAGGAGCTGACCCGCATCACCAAGGCGATCAAAGACGGCGATTTCTTTGAGAACCCGGCGTTTGTCGGCGCGATCGAGAACTGCAAGGCGCACGGTTCCGCGCTGCACCTGATGGGACTCTGCTCCGACGGCGGCGTGCACAGTCACCTGGAGCATCTGTACGCGCTGGTCGAGCTTGCGAAGCGCAACGGGCTTACGAAGGTCTATGTCCACTGTTTCATGGACGGGCGCGACGTTCCCCCGTCCTCCGGCAAGATGTACCTCGAACAGCTCGATGCGAAGCTCAGGGAGATCGGCTGCGGCAAGATCGCAACCGTCATGGGCCGCTTCTATGCAATGGACCGCGACAACCGCTTCGAGCGCGTCGAACGCGCTTATGCGGCGCTGACGTACGGCGAGGGCCTGACCGCCGCCTCCGGTCCCGAAGCGATGCAGCTGAGCTATGAGCGCGGCGATACCGACGAATTCGTGCAGCCGACCGTCGTGACTGCCGACGGCAAGCCGACCGCAAAGATCGGGCCGAACGACAGCGTGATCTTCTTCAACTTCCGTCCGGACAGAGCGAGAGAGATCACCCGCGCGTACATCTTCGAGGACTTCAACGGGTTCGAGCGCCGCTTCGGCTGCTTCCCGCTGTACTATGTCTCGATGACCCAGTATGACAAGACGTTCGAGAACAACCTGCACGTCGCGTTCAAGCCGCAGTCGCTTGCGAACACCTTCGGCGCATACATTGCGGACAACGGTCTTTCGCAGCTTCGCATTGCCGAGACGGAAAAGTACGCGCATGTCACGTTCTTCTTCAACGGCGGTGTCGAAGCGCCGAACGCCAATGAGGACCGCTGCCTCATCCCCTCGCCGAAGGTCGCGACCTACGACCTGAAGCCGGAAATGAGCGCGTATGAGGTCGCAGCGGAGGCGAAGGCGCGGATCGAGAGCGGCAAGTACGACGTGATGATCCTGAACTTCGCGAACCCGGACATGGTCGGACACACCGGCGTAATGGATGCAGCCGTCAAGGCAGTCCACGCGGTCGATGAATGCCTGAACACGGTCGTGAACGCGATCCTTGCTGCCGGAGGCCGCTGCATTGTGACGGCGGACCACGGCAACTGCGAGCTGATGTGGGACGAAGCGCAGAACGCGCCGTTCACCGCGCACACCACGCTGCCCGTGCCGTGCGTGCTGGTCGATGATACGCGTAAGGATGTCACGCTTCGCGAAGGCGGCAGGCTGTGCGACCTTGCACCGACGCTTCTGGAGCTTCTCGGCCTTCCGATCCCGGCGGAAATGACGGGCAAATCGCTGCTCGGATAAGCAATATACCTATCATCAAGCAGGCACAAAGCAGAAGCGCTTTGTGTCTGCTTCTGTTTTTGCATTGTTTGACAAAGATGATTGTATAATGCTATAATCGCTTCGGAGGTGATAATCATGTATCCGAAACAAAAACGGCAAATCCAGATACATAGGTTCTTTATCCTCACACTGATTATAATTCTCTTAACCGGCTGTCTGATCAGTCATAAAACCAAATACCACGATGATATCAATACAGAGGATGTCACCCGAATCGAGATATACGATTGCCGAGCGGAAGTCGATTCGCATCATCTTGCTGGAAATGGATTTCATAAAGACAAAAACCCTGTATGTGCCTTGGTCAATGATGATATCGCTTCTTTTTTAGAGGATTTCGGAAAAGTTAAGTTTGAAAACAAAGTGTATTTTATTCTGGCTCCTCAAGATCCGAGCTTTCATTTTGGGAAATGGGTCGTTCGGATTCTCTTTACGGACGGAACAAGTTCATTCTATTCCAGTTATGGGTATAACATTACGCTGGATGCAGATGATAATTTTGTTACCGGTGACCATTATCGTTGTGACGATGCCGAGTGGGAAGCGTTGATAGCAAAGTATTATTCGTGGGAATAATCTGCACAATCCGACTCGCAATTTGAAAGCACCTATTATACAAATCTTTTTCGTTTTTGTAGGTTTGTCAATGATATGTGACAAAGTGAGGGAATGAAAAGAGCGTGTCCTTAGGCGAGTGCCAAAGTAGGGGTCGCATGGGGAAATTGTTGTACTGCCGCTGACGAACGGCGAGTTGGTTTTTGAAGTCGTCGAAGG
>CAKJYC010000003.1 GCA_918244965.1 Clostridiales bacterium
GATATGGCTCGCGTCATTCGCGCAGACGCGCGTTGCCGTGCATCTCCACGTACCGTTTTCCTCCGTCCAAGCATAGGTCGGCGCAGCCCAGGCATGGCCCGTCGCCGGGATATCCTCGACGTCCTTGGTCTGCGTCTCAAACGCTGCATGCGTGAACGTCGCCGTGTAGGTCGTCGTGCCCTTGTCTTCGCACGTCGCAGGCGTCTTGATTTCGCTCGTCGTATTGACGGTCTCGGTCTCGGTGTGGCTCGCGTCATACGCGCAGGCACGCGTTGCCGTGCATCTCCACGTACCGTTTTCCTCCGTCCAAGCATAGGTCGGCGCGCCGTAGGCATGGCCTTTGGCCGGAATCTCTTCCGTCGTCTGACCCGTATAGGAGATTCCGTTGAAGTTCGCCGTCGCTGTGTACGTCCGCACACCGGTGGTTTCGCAGCCTGCAGCCGTTGTTACAGTGCTTGTGATCTGATTGCCCGTTGCCGTTACAGGCACTGTGCTGTGGCAGTGCGTGCATTCGAACGTCGCCGTCGCGGACGAATGGTCGTTCGCCCAGCTCCATGTCGGCGCAGCCCAGTCATGGCCCGTCGCCGGGATCACCCAGCTGTTCGCTGTGATCTCGGTTGTGCCCTGATCATCGGAGAAATACTTGTGGCATTCGGTGCACTCCCAGTATGCCGTGTTGCCCGCCGTGGTGCAGGTCGCCGGAACCGCAGGATGCTCGGTCAGAGTATGGCCCGTCGCGCCGATCACCCAGCTGTTTTCCTGGATCTCGTTCTCGCCGTTTGCATCGGAGAAGTACTTGTTGCAGCGGTCGCAGCTCCAGTACGCGCTGTTGCCCGCCGTCGTGCAGGTCGCCGCATTCGCCGCATGCGCGGTCATGTTGTGACCCAGCGGAGCGAATGTTTCTAATTGATAATCCGAGTATTCCCTGCCGTTGAACGTCACGGTCGCATTATGATACAAGTGACCGCCCATGGTGCAGGTCGGCGCGCTTCCGTCCCCGTCTGTCACCGTCGCCGCCACGGTTTGCGTGTGGCTGCTGTTGTTCGAGCAAACGAATACTGCCGATGCCGCCGTATATCCGGTCCATGTCCAATGATCTGCATACCAGTTATGCGCATCCGGATCGATCGGGAGCGTGAAAGTATGCATTACTCTATCAGTATAGTCATACTGACTCGGAGTTTCAAACGATGAAGCTCCGGCACGATATGTAACCGAACCGGCCGTTGTACAGTTTGCCTCAGTAACATTGCCCACTCGGTTTCCCGTAACCTGTTCGGTTTCGGTGGTGTGGCAGACCGTGCACTCACGCGACGCCGTGCAGGTCGCAACGTCGTTGTTCAGCTGCCAATTGTCATATACCACCGAGCCCCAGGAGTGGTTGCCCGTTGCGGGGATCACTTCGGTTTTCGTGTCGGTATACGGCGTGCCATTGAAGTTTATCGAAGCAGTGTAGGTCCGCAAGCCGGCGTTTCCGCAGTCCCCCTGCGTCGTTACTTGGCTCGTAACGCTCGCGGACTGATTAGCGACCGTGACGTGACAATTGTCGCACTCGAAGTTTGCCGTCGCGGTCGAATAGTCATCAGCCCAGGTCCAGGAGACAGTCCAGTTGTGACCGGTTGCGGGGATCTCCGTTGCAGCCTGCGTTGTCGAAGACAGACTATTACTTTCTACGATATAATAGTTTCCATCAAGCTCGTAATACGCAATGTTGCCCGCTGTGGTGCATGAATGTGCAACGGCAGCGTGGTAGGTGTTGCTGATAAATACACCATCATTGTAGTTATTACTGTCGTTACTCGCGTACCACCAGCTGCCATCTGCAATGTTAGAAGTAATATCATTCGTTTGATTGCCACCAACATGGAATATAATTCCCGTGACATTGTCGGGGATTATTGCGCGGTATACAGATTCACCATACGAATTGTCGTACAGCCATACCATATTCTCACCAGGCCATGTGGTTGAAGAACCATCTGCGGCCCAGTAATGAATCTGTATTGTGCCATTATTATCCCAATGTTTACTGTTCGAGTCCGTAAAGAACACAGCCATCATATCCGTGCTCCACCCCCGCATAACGCCGCGCGTCGGGGTTTCGACGGCGGGTTCTGCCGCGGGTTCCTCCGCCGGTTCCTCTGCGGGTTCTTCCGCAGGCTGCTCCGCGGGGTCTTCCGCGGGTTCCTCCGCGGGTTCCTCCTCGTGGTGGTGTTCATGTTCGTCATGCGGTTCGACGATCGTCTCGCCGCCCTGTGTCGGGTCCTCGGATTCCTCCGCGAACGCAGCCGTCGGGGCGAGCGAAAGGATCATCATCACGCTCAGGAACAATGCCAACAAACGCCGTTTCATCTTGATTCCTCCCCTGATGGTGAATATAGTGCAAGCATGATATACCATCATACCGATACGAAATATATTATAGTATATCCAATCTCCGTTTGCAAGCAAAAACGCGAAATTTTGAGACAGATTCCTGCGTTTTTTTCGGAAAGCACGCAAATAAAAAAGCCCGAAGCGCATCGTTCCGGGCGAAGCGGAGGATCCCGGAACCCGTTCGGTTCCCGGATCCCCCGTCGGTAAAAAATCTGTTCGGATCCATGCGGTTCGGACGCTCGGAAAAGCTCCGTACCGGTATGCGGTTATTCCTCCGCAAGCGTGCGGAAGCGGGTGTACTCGCCCTGAAAGACGAGTCTGCAGGTCTCGATCGGGCCGTGACGGTTTTTGGCGACGATCGCCTCGCTCTCGTTGCCCGCGTTTTCGTCGTAGACGGCTGCGCGGTACAGCAGAATGACCATATCCGCGTCCTGCTCGATGGAGCCGGATTCGCGCAGGTCGGAGATCATCGGCCTGTGGTCCTGCCGCATTTCGGGGCCGCGGTTGAGCTGCGAAAGCAGGATGATCGGCAGGTCGAGCTCACGGGCAAGCAGCTTCATGGCGCGGGTCATGTCAGAGATCTCCTGCTGGCGGTTGTCGTTCTTGCGGCTGCCGCTGCCGACGCCCTGCATCAGCTGCATATAGTCGATGATGACCAGATCGAGCCCCTGCTGCGCCTTGAGCCTGCGGCACTTCGAGCGAATGCTTGCCACCGTTGCGCCGGCGGAGTCGTCGATGAACAGTTTGCACGCCTGCAGCGTGCCGGAAACGTCGATCAGCCGCTGCATTTCGGCGTCGGAAAGCGTACCGTCCTTGATGCGCTGCGAGTCGACGGACGCCTCCGTGCACATGATTCGCATCATCAGCTGCTCCTTGCTCATTTCGAGCGAAAATACCGCGACGGAGCGGTTGTCATGCATTGCAGCATACTGCGCAATGTTCATCGCAAATGCGGATTTGCCCATTGCGGGACGCGCGGCGAGGATGATCAGGTCGCTCTTCTGCAAACCGTTTGTCAGCCGGTCGAGCTTGGAGAAGCCGGTTGCGATGCCGGTCAGCTTGCCCTTTCGGTTGACGATCTCGCCGATCTGACAGATCGTATTCGGCACGATCTCGCTTGCAGGCGCAAGCGTATCCTCCGTCTTGCGCATCGAGATGTCGTAGATCTTGCGCTCCGAATCGTTTAAGCTGTCCTCGACGTCGCGGCGGTCGTTCATGCCGTCACGGATCATGTCGTTGCCGACACGGATCAGCGCGCGCCGGATGCTGTGATCCTCGACGATCTTCCCGTAATGCTGCACGTTCGCCGTCGTCGGGACAAAGCTCATCAGATCGGTCAGATATACGAGCCCGCCCACGCTTTCGAGCTTGCCCATGCGTTCGAGCGCGTTGGACACCGTGATCACGTCGACGGCGTTGCCCGCCTGACGGATGGTGCGCATGGCGTCGAAGATGCTCGCGTGGGCATCCTGATAAAAGTCATCCGGTTTTAACTGCTCCAGCATCGAATCGAGCGCGCTGACGTCCAGCAGCATCGAACCGAGCACCGAACGTTCCGCATCAATGCTGTGGGGCAGGGTTTCTATCGTCCGTTCTTCCATTTATTCCTCGACAATCACCTTGACGGTCACGGAAATGCCCTCAAACAGCGAGAGCTTTGCGGGATATTCGCCGAGCGCGCGGATCGGGTCGATCGAGATCTTCTTGCGGTCCACGTCCACGCCCTTCTGCTCCTTCAATGCGGCGGCGATCTCCTTGCCGGAGACGGTGCCGAACAGCTTGCCATTCTCGCCCACGCGCGCCTTCACATGGACGGAATGCCCGTCCAGCGACTGCGCGATCTCCCGCGCTTTGATCCCGGCCGTAAACTTTCTGTGCTGTGCGGCGCTCTTCTGAATGCTCGCCGCGTTGATCGCCTGCGCGTCCGCCGGCTCCGCCATCTTCCGCGGAAGCAGGAAATTGCGCGCATAGCCGTCGCTGACGTTCGCGATCTCGCCCTTTTTGCCGGTACCTTTGACATCCTCCAAAAGCAATACCTTCATCGTCCGTTCCGTCCTTTCTTATTTCTCCGGGTTCTCCTGTTCATACCAGTCGATCGCCTCTTCCAGCTTGGCGATCGCCTGCTCCATTGTGACGCCGCGCAGCTGCGCGCCCGCCATCGTCAGATGCCCGCCGCCGCCGAGGCGTTCGAGCACCACCTGTACATTGATCTGTCCGTAGCTTCTGCCGGAGATCGCTATATACTCCTCGGTATCGGCCAGCACAAACGCCGCGTAAATGCCGCGAATGCCCAGCAGCTCGTCCGCCGCCTGCGCCGCTAAAAGCATGGCGTCCGGCGTGTTCTTTTCGACCACAGAGATCGCGATGCCGCTCTTGCGGATGGTCGCGTGCTCCACGATGTTCGCGCAGCGCACATAGCTCTGATAGTCGTTCTGGAACATCTGCTTGACCGAGCTCAGGTCCGCGCCGTTGCGGCGCAGATACCCTGCCGCGTCAAACGTGCGCGAGCCGACGTTGAACGCAAACTGCTTCGTATCGACCGTGATGCCGGCGAGCAGCGCGGAGCACGTGAACGCCGCGGGCTTCACGTTGTCCGCGAAGTACTGGATGACCTCGGTCACCATTTCGCTCGCGCTCGACGCGCGCGTTTCGAGATAATGCAGCGTCGCGTTGTCGATATAGTCCGCGCTGCGGCGGTGGTGGTCGATCAGCACGATGTGCTCCGTCAGCTTCAGAAGCTCCGGCGCGACCGTCACGGACGCGCGCTGCGTATCGACGACGACGAGGACCGAGTCCTCCCGCATCATCTCGACCGCCTGATCGGGGCGGATGATCAGCGAGGATGCGCCGGACCGCTCCAGCGTGCGGATCGCGTCCTCGATCGTCGTGTTGACGGAATCGAGCACGATGTACGCATGCGCGCCGACGTGGTTGGCGCAGGTCACGACGCCGAGCGCCGCGCCGATGCAGTCCATATCCGAATTGCGGTGGCCCATGATGAAAATGTCGCCGCTGTTTTCAAACAGCTGGAACAGCGCCTTCGAGAACAGTCTCGCCTTCACGCGCGACTGGCGCGGATCGTGCTGCCGCTTGCCGCCGAAGAACCGGTAATCCGTGCCGTCCTTGACGACGACCTGATCGCCGCCGCGGCCCAGAGCCAGCTCCAGCGCGCGGCGCGCATCCTGTTCGGACTGCGCAAGCCGCGGCGCCATGCCGAAGCCGATCGACAGCGACACCGAGGACGACGATCCCGTTTCGATGCGGTGCGCCTGTTCCAGCAGTGTAAAGCGCTCCTGTTCGAGGCTCTGCATCTGCTTTGCCTCCAGCACCAGCAAAAACCGTCCGTTGTCGTACCGCCGGTACAGACCGCCGATGCGTTTGGACAGGTCCGCGATCAGCCGCTCGACCTCCGCCAGCACCGCCGTGCTGTGGATCTGCGTGTCGCTCTGAAGCTCTTCATAGTTGTCGACCAGGATCATCGCGACATACGGCCGCTGTTCGGTGTACAGACGCTGATAGTGCGCGGCCTCGGTGCGGTCGATCCAGTATTGGAACACGAGCTTCTTTTCCTTCTCACGCAAAATCAGCATGTTCATGACCTGGTAGTTGCTGCCGTTATAGTCGATCTGCAGCGTGCGGATCGGATGCTCGCTGTCAAACTCCGGCACGACGTCGTGGATGTCCTGTCCGTCAAACAGCGACGAAAAGGCGTTGTTGCGCCATGTGATGCGGCCGGAGAGATCAATGATCGCGGACGGGATCGAAATATTGCCCGCAAGCGAAACGACCGCGCTGTCGTTTTCACGGAACACGCGATCCATGCGCGCCTGCTGTTTTTTGGCGATCCGGCGCAGCAGCAGCGCCATGATGCCGAGCCAGACAACACCGACCGCAAGCACGCCGAGCGCAACGTAATATTGTTTTGTGACGAGTGCGATCGCACCCGCACCGATCGCAGCGATCGTTCCGAACGCAATCAGGATACCGCTGTACTGTTTCATTTCCGTTTTCCGTCCTCTCCGACGTTCAAAGGGGTTCGTAAAGACGACAGCATGCCGAGCAGCGTCAGCAGGATGCCGATGAAGGATGGCAGCAGGACCGTCGCGACGCATACGATCCAGAAGACCCAGCCGCTGCCCGCGCGCTGTGAGAGCCGTCTCACCGCGCACAGTCCGGCCAGCGAGCACGGCAGCCGCCACATGATATCCGCAACGGAGGACAGCGCGTTCGCCGCCTGCACGCCGAGTATGCTGAGCAGCATCATCCCGATCGAAAGCGCCGCCGCCAGCAGCACGTACCAGCGTTCGCAGCGCCATTCGGCAAACGGCTTCAGTTTCGGAAGCGCAACGCCGCCGTTCCGGTTCCAAAGATGCGAGAAGAGCGTATTGGAAAGCCCCGCGCACATCGCCGCCGCCAGCAGCAGCGGCACACAGACCGTCTCGGCGCTCATGCGATACATCGCAATCAGGTCCTTCACCGTGAAATTGCCGATCTGTGTCTCAAGCAGGCCGTCGCTCGCCAGCGCCTTCTCATGCAGGTCGATCAGCTTACGGAACGACAGATATGCGTCGCCCGACCGGATCAGGTCCCGGAGACAGGCCCATGCAAACAGGCCGAACAGCGTCAAAAACGAGCCGTACAGCACCGTGCGGAAGCTGCTGAGCTTCAGCCGCTGCAGCACGTACAGTCCGACGCCGGGCAGTGCCGCAAGCAGCGTCAGGCACAGCGCGTCCGCCGCATTGCCGCGAAGCACCCATCCGAGGACGAATGTGAGCAGAACTAGCGCCGCCGATGCCCACACGGTCTTGTGGATCAGCCTCGCCCACAGGGAAGGAACGACCAGCAGAAAAAGGAACGCCAGGAGCTCTCTTGCGATCACCGTCGTCAGCGCATCCTCCGGGGACGCGGCGTCCTTCGGCCATGCCCCGCCGGACACATACAGGAGCAGAAACGTTCCCGCCGCCACCGCGCCAAGCAGCAGCAACAGACGCTTCCATTCCGTCGATTCGTTTCGATCCGATACTCCCATATTTATATTGTACGCATTTTCGGTCTGTCCGTCAAGGCCTTCGTTGCCCCGTAACGCCCCGCCTCCGCATAAAACAAGCCGCCCGGGTCGCCGGGCGGCTTGCTTGTCATGGGATCTTATGCTTTTTTCTTTCTGCGAATAAGGACTGCCGCACCGGCTGCGCCGCCGACAGCGACGACGCCGAGCAGGATCCAAAGCCACGTCAGCGGCTTGTTCGGCTGCTCCGTTTCACCGGAGACCGGCTCGACCGTCTCTCCGGAGACCGGCTGCGTCTTGTCGCCTGCGGGCTGCTTGCTCGCTTCCGCAACGGGCTCCGGCGTGGATACTGCACCGGGCGTTTCCGACGGTTCGTCCGTCGGTGCGGGCGTTTCTCCGGCGCTCGGATCGGCTGAGGGCAGATCCTCGTCCGTAATCGTTTCCTCGCCGCCCTGCTCCGGGTTCAGCAGCGTTTCGTCGATGATGATCACGCCGCTGTTGTCGCCCGGATTCACGACCTGGCCGGTCGGTGCGGGAACGATTGGCGATGCGGACGGATCGGGGTGGTCCGTGACCAGATTGTAGTCCCGAATCACATGGATGCCGTACGGGATCGCGCCCTCCTCGATCTCCATGATCGTGTCCGGCAGATAGATCGTTTTCACCTGCGGGCATTCGTCGAATGCGCCGGCCGCGATCCTGGACACCGGATAGTTTGCGATCATGTTCGGAACGATCACGGTCTCCTCGTCGTCGCCGACGTACCGGACGATCGTAACGCCTCCGTCCTCGATCTTGTAGAGCAGATAGCCCTGACTGTAGATCGTATCGTCCGCCACTGCATGCAGCGGCACCGCCAGCAGCATCAGCAGCGCGGTCAGGATCCACACAATTCGTTTCTTCATACAGTCACCTCATTTCGTTCCTGTCCGAAATGGACAGACACCCCGGAGACAGGCAGCCGGAACCGCCTGTCCCCGGTATCGTTCCGTGATTATGAACCGTTTCAGTCGTCTACCCCGAAGGTCTCCTGGCCGCCGCCGCTTTTGGTGATGACGTCGGCGTTCTCCAGTGTGATGACCGTCATTTCAAGCGCTTCATAGTCC
>CAKJYC010000004.1 GCA_918244965.1 Clostridiales bacterium
GCATCTTAATGTCCTCCTGATGTGTTATTTCGGTGTAACTGGCAGGTCACACTTGTACTATAACACATCAGGAGTTTTTTGACTGTTTCACCGGTTAACCTCTACTGAACCCCGCCACTATGGCGGGGTTTTCGGAATACAACCAAAAGGATCCGGAAAGCCGGATCCTTTCTATTTACTGTGCCGGTTTGATCGTTCCGCCGGATGCGGTCAGATGGATGTCGCCATCCTTTGTCTGCAATATGACGGGATCAAAAACGTCGATCGTTTCAAGTGTTTCCGTTTCTGCGGGGTTTTTCTGAGAATCGCATATGATCACATAGGACGGCATCGTTGTTGCCATCAGCGCGAAGGTGTTGCTGTCATAGACGCCGTGGTGCGGCAGCTTCAGTACGTCGCAGGTCAGATTGTGTGTTCCGTAAATCAGCCTGCTGAGCTCACTGCCTACAGCGTCGCCCATCAGAAGATATGTTTTCCCATTGTACCGGATCCTTGTGATCAGCGACTGTTCGTTGTCGCTCTTGCCGTCGTATTCGACCGGCGAGGGCCAGATCGAGACGTCGGTCTCCCCGTATGTCAGGGCAAGGTCGGCGGTCAAATAGTCGACCTGCGCGTTTGATTGTGCGAGCGCGGCGTGCAGCTGGGTATGCTGCTTGGATTCCTTTTCATAGGAGGGCAAAACGACCCTGTCGATCGGAATGCATTGGATGATCGTATCCGCGCCGCCGATGTGATCCTTATCAAAGTGCGTCAGAACAAGCAGGTCGATCTTTTCCACGCCGAGCGCGCCGAGCTTCTCGACCAGCTCTTTGCCGTCACCGTTTTCGCCGGTGTCGATCATGACGACCGCATCGTTTGTTTTGATCAGTAGCGCATCCGCCTTTCCGACCGAAAAGGCATACAGATCCAGCTGTTCGGGCGTCTTCGACAAGCCGCAGCCGAACAGCAGCAACAGTGTAAATGCAATGATACACAACCGTTTCATGGCTTAAGTATACCCGAAAAATACGGCGTTGACAAGCCCGCAGATTGTGATATAATTATGACACGAACAAATGTTCGTATTATACTATGAAGATGTATGTTGGCGTCGAAAGCTATACGGATGAGAGCGGGCATACGCGGCCGCGTTTTGTGTACTGGTGCGACGGACGCCGCTTCGAGGTCCAGAAGATTCTGGACGAGCGGCGCGCCGTCAGCATCGGCGCGGGCGGACGCGGGATCCGCTATACCTGTTTGATCGAGGGGCGAAAGCGGTTCCTGTTCTTCGAAAACCCGCGCTGGTTTGTCGACACCGTGAAAAATTCATAGGAAACAGTAGCAACCGCGAAAAAACTGTGTTATAATATGAAATCATCAATATGGAGGCGTCTATGGAACAGGAATACAGCGTGGAAAACGCTAAGGCGTTTATCAAGCAGAAATTCATGGAGCAGGGGGATTTTCTCATTCTGAAGGAGGAGATCTTCGACGCGATGCTGGACCGGATCGTTGAACTGGATGAGAGCTTTATGGAGTCATCCGGCGTCAACGACGGCGAGGTCTACGACGACGATAAGGCGTTCGACTATCTCTTCGAGGAGATGCAGAAATCCTTCCCGGAGCAGAAAATGTATTGCATGCGCTTCGTCGAGGACTACATGGACTACAGCGAAGGCTATCTCGAAAGCATCGGCGCGATCGAGTGGGATTGACGGCGTTGAAGGTCCTCTTTGTCGGCAACAGTCATACATACTTCAACGACATGCCGGAGCAATTTTCCCGCATGTGCGAATCGCTGACGGGCGAGCGGCCGGAGATCACGATGCTTGCCTTCTCGAACCGTACGCTGACATGGCACGTCAGGGAATACTTCTCCGTGCGCTTTGCGCTGTTGTACGGATCGTATGATTATTGCGTGATCCAGCAGTTCGGGCATCCGATCCCGCCGATCGAGGAGACCGAGCCGCCGCTTCAAAAGCTCTTGACGCTTTGTGAACAGGCCGGCACAAAACCGGTCCTCTACATGACGTGGGCAAAGCGCGAGGAACCGGAGAAGGCGGCATACATCAGCGACATCTACCGGACGCTGGCAAAGCGGTACAACACTATGCTTGCGCCGATGGCGGAGGTGTTTGAAGCGATCCGGACGGAACATCCGGAGATCGACCTGTACTGGCAAGACGGCTCACATGCGTCGCCGTACGGAGACTACCTGATTGCCGCAACGCTTGCGCTGCTTTTGACCGGCAGTACGGATGCCGCAAG
Source organism: Clostridiales bacterium (assembly GCA_918244965.1). GTDB lineage: Bacteria > Bacillota > Clostridia > Christensenellales > CAG-138 > UBA3792. The sequence continues at coordinate 2,248 of CAKJYC010000004.1, forward strand.
GCTTCCGGACGTCCTGTTGGATTTCCGTGTGCAGTTCGATCGGGAAAAAGGTCCGCAGGCGGTTGAGAACGAAGAGGAGATAGAGATCGCCCCGAATCCCGCGTACACGGCGATCCTGCGCGATTACGCCGTAAAAGCGGTTCTGGCGCAGCAGAAACGATGAAGAGCACGGTTTCGAAAAGCCGCATAACGTCCGTGTTCGAGGTCGATACGGTGCACATCGGTGTATTGGACGGGATCCGTGCGCTTGCGGTACTGTGTGTGCTGTGGTTTCATTTCTGGCAGCAGACATGGCTGATGCCGGTGTACGAGACCTCGCTGCTCGGCTGGATGGGTGTTTCGAGGATCAATCCGGATACGCTGCGTCGCTGCGGGTATCTTTGCGTCGATCTGATGCTGCTGCTTTCCGCGTTCGTGCTGTATCTGCCGATCGCGCGAAGCGTGTTTTGCGGAACGAAGCCGGATCCGGTCAAACGGTTCTGGCGGAAGCGGATCGCCCGCATCGTACCGAGCTACCTGTTCGCTGTGATCGTCATGTTCGTCGTTGCGTGCATCGAAGGCATGTATCACGGGAAAGCGGGATTTGCGGTCAAGGACCTTCTGACGCACCTGACGTTTACACAGATGCTGTTCAACGACACGTATCTGTTTACGGCGATCACGGCAGTCATGTGGACGGTGTGCATCGAAGTCGCGTTTTACCTGATCTTTCCGCTGCTCTCGAAGGCGTTTCGTGCAAAACCGCTGCTGACCTACGCAACGATGCTGCTGATCGGCTGCTGCTTCACCTACGGGATCGCACCTGCACTCGGTGAACCGCGCGTCATGGTCAACCGGTTTCTGACGTTTCTGCCGGTGTTTGCAAACGGCATGATGGCGGCGCATCTGTATGTCTGGTATGCCGAACGCGTGAAGCGCAAAACGATCCCGTCGATCGTAGGCACGATCTCGGCGGCCGCGGCGCTGTATGCGATCGCGCGGCTGTTTCAGATGTGTGTATCGACCGGTAAAGCGGGCGATCAGCAGATTTGGCAGATGCAGTACCGGATCGTTCTGTCGTTTGCGTTTACGGTCCTTCTGCTGGGGACTGCGATCTCCGCAAAGCCGATCCGCAAGATCCTGGACAATCGTGTTCTTGCTTCGATCGCCGCAGTATCCTACAACCTGTATCTTTGGCATCAGTGGATTATTGTGCGAATCTGCATGTCGTTCGGTGCAAAGAGCGGGAAGGATATTTCGGCGCGAGGCGCAGGATTTCAATGGACGGTGACGCTCATGGGCCTTGTGGCTGCATTTGGCGTCGCGATACTGATCACATACGGGCTGGAACGCCCGTTGTCAAAACAAATTCTGAAAATAAGGAAGGAGATCTAATATGCATTACACGGCAAAGGTCAACAACGTATGTTCCACCAAGGTCGACTTCGATCTTGTGGACGGCAAGGTACACAATGTCGTCTTTACCGGCGGTTGCAACGGCAATCTGAAGGCGATCGGCAAGCTGGTCGAGGGCATGGAGCGCGAAAAGCTCGTCAGCATTCTGAAAGGCAATACCTGCGGACCGAGCAGCACATCCTGTGCGGATCAGCTCGCGCGAGCCGTGGAGCAGGCGGAGGAAGCATAACGATGCGCTTCGGATATGATATCGGCGGCACAAACATTGCCGCAGGCCTTTTGAACGACGAGAACAAGCTGATCGTCAAGGAATCCAGACCGTTCCCGCGCGGACAGGGAACAGATGCCGTGATCGGCGTCTGCGAGGCCCTGTATCGTTCGATCCTTGGAAAGGCGGACGTTTCCGAGGAACACATTACCGGCGTCGGCGTTGCAGTTCCCGGCAGCGTCAATGCGGACAAGGGGATCGTCATCGACGCGCACAATCTCGGTTTTCATGATACGCCGCTCATGGATCTGCTCGGCGCTGCGCTGCATCAGCCCGTCGCGCTGATCAACGATGCAGATGCGGCGACACTTGCAGAACACCGCATCGGCGCGCTGAAAGGTACGGAGACCGCAGCGCTGATCACGATCGGCACAGGCATCGGCGGCGGGTTGATTTTCAACGGCGAGCTGTATCGCGGCGGGCGCAAAAACGGAACCGAGCCGGGCCACATGGTGCTCAGAAACGGCGGCAGAAAATGCACCTGCGGCATTGAAGGCTGTGCAGAAGCATATTGCTCTGCGACGCGTCTGACCGTCGACGGAGCCAAGCTCGGTCATCCGAGCGCAAAGGAATTGATCGACGCAGCAAGGAACGACGAACCGGAAGCGCTGCAGCTGTTCAAAACATATGTCGACGATCTCGGCAGCTATCTTGCTTCGATCGTCAATCTGCTTGATCCGGAACGGATCGCAATCGGCGGCGGCGTCTGCGGCGCAGGCAGTTTCTTGCTCGATCCGCTGCGCGCCGATGTGGAGCAGAAGTGCTTCTTTAAAACCTGTCCGGAGATCGTTGTTGCGTCTGCTGGCAATGACGCCGGCATCATCGGCGCTTGCCTGATCGCGGAATAAGTGTATGAAAAAAGCGGCTCAAAAGCCGCTTTTTGCGTGCGCACAATTAAACCGTATACCCGCCGTCGCAGCAGAGTACCTGTCCGGTGACAAAGCGTGCACCGGCAAGATAGAATACGGCTTCGGCAACATCCTGCGGCGTGCCGAGTCGGCACAGCGGTGTATCCAAACGGAATGATTCCAGCTCGGCGTCGGACAGGTGCGCATTCATCGCAGTCGGAATAAGCCCCGGCGCAACGGCATTCACGGTGACGTCGGACGGCGCAAGCTCCTTTGAAAGCGCTTTGGTAAAGCCGATGAGCGCGGCTTTCGAGGCAGAATAGACGACCTCGCACGAGCCCCCGACGACGCCCCACATGGATGAAATGTTGACGACGGAGCCGTGCTGTGCGCGAAGATCGTCTGTCAAAAGACGCGTCAGGCGCATCGCCGCGTGTACATTTGTATCGAAAACGTGATCATAGTCCGCATCGGTCGTTTCTGAAAACAGTTTTTGCGGAAGTGCGACGCCCGCGCAATTCACAAGGACGGAAATCCTGCCGAGACGCCGATGGATTTCGTACAGCATCTCCTGTACGGAGTCCGGATCGTTGAGATCGCATTGTAAAGCTGCATAGTCAGCATCTTCCGGAAGCGTACGGATCAGCGTGTCGATCGCTTGCCGGTTGGAACGGTATTGCAGTGCGACGGCATAGCCGGCATCGGCAAAGCGCTTTGCGATCGCGGATCCGATCCCTCCGGATGCGCCGGTTATCAGAGCAGTTCGTTTCATGTTCCCTCCGTAAAGCGGATCGAACGCATCATGGCGTCGAAAGCATGGATGTAATCGTCGGAATCCCGATTCAGAAGCGTGAAGAAATACATCTGTTTCGCGCTGATCGCATAAATGATAAGATCGTGCTCACCCTGATCGATTGCAACCTTGCATGCAATGCGGCGTGCATCACAGCCGTCGACCTTGCACACTTCGACAGATCCGACCGTCAGCGATTCATAGCCGCTCGTGGATTGCAGCGCTTCCCTGTATTCATCCGTCGTAAACCTGTCAAAATACCAGTTCAGCTCGGTTGAGGAGAACGTGATCGAGCTTGACAGCAGAGGGTTCCCGTACGGTGCAAAGCATATGATCGGCATATTGTCGACCGGTTCGAATGTGTCGGGCAGCTCTGCGGCAAAGTACGCATTTTGATATGCGTTCGCCGCTGCGCCGGAGCATCCGACGAGCATGAATAAGCAGAGGAGGAAGGGAAGAAGCCGCTTCATTCCGCTTCCTCCCAAACGCCCGTTATGACGCCGACCAGCATGGTATGCGTATCACCTTCGGCATAATAGCGATTGCGCAGCGTTTCATCGGAAAGAAGCTGTTCGTCAAGATCAATGCGATAGACGATACGGCACTCGATGTGATACCGGCAGCCGGCAAACCCGTCCTGCGCGCCGAAACGGGCGGGGACAAGCGAGGCATGCAGCGCATCAATCTTGTTGACGTCGCGCCCGGACTTTGTTCCACAGGATGCAAGCTCCTTCTGCATGGTTCCCGTGAAGGGAACGCTGACGGTGAACGTGTCGCTATCCTTCAAAAGCGAATGGGTATAACGGCTTTGACGGACATAGACCGAGAACGTCGGTTTGCTCCAAAGTACGCCGAACTGTCCCCATCCGATCGTCATGGGATTGCCCTTCACCATCAAAAACGCACCTTTTTTCAGTTGTTCAGCCGTATCCTGCATCCATGTCATGCTGCTTCACCTCCGGTTATGATATCTTATTATAACGGATTAAACCGGAAAAATCCAGTAAAAAAGAAGCCCGAAGGCTTCTTTTGCGATTGATTTATGCGTCGTCCTGCATAAACGATGTTTTCCGGACATTGCGTTGGAACAGCATCACGATTCCCCAGATCCCGCCGAGACCGACAAGAATGTAGAGAATGGTTGTTATGACCGATCCGACGCCGAAGATCCATGTCACCAGATTGAAGTTGAACAGTCCGACCAGCAGCCAGTTCAGCGCTCCTACGATCATCAGGATCAAGGCAACGATATTCATGAAATCACTCCTTTCGCGACATTAGTATGTACGCGAATCGAAGATATCATGCTCCTTTTTTTCGGGAAAGATTTCAATTTCAAACCGGTCGAATGTAACAGGCTCCATAAAATCACGCGCTTTGAAAACTGTGTGTGAAAACTGATCAAGTTCACGTACATGCTTTTCCAGAACGACGGGGCGGGAGAGATCCAGTGCCTGACAGAGCTCGTGCAGCACAGGCATCCATCCTTCTATATCAGAAGGTCGTGCGAGAGCGAACTCCCGCACGACGTCTGATTGGATCCTTTGATGTTGAATGGTTTTTGCCCAGATGCGCATGTTATGCTTTCTTTGCAAACCAGCCGATGAACTCGGCGCAGCCGGTATCGCTGTAGGTGCCGGTGAAGTTGCAGTAAATGTTATACTTGCCGCCGACATTTTCACCGGGTGACCACTTGCCGCTGAAATTACGGACGTAAACGGTTTCACCGGACTTGTTGAGCGTCATCTTGACAATGACCTCGCCGTCGATCTCGATCGCTTCTACGACTGTAGCCGTAATGCGGATACCGTAGCTGCTCGTAGCGTACTGCGCTTGATTCGCAAGCAGCTCGTCGATCTTGACGTTCTTCGGGATCTCGATATACGTCTTGGTCTTGTTATAGTACTTGACGAACGCATTTTTGTCCTCAAAGCTCTTCGTTACGGTGAACTTCGTACTGCCGCTTTCCGCGCCTTCCTTCACGGCGTCGAGCGTAATCACAGACATGCCGTAGAACGAAGGATCCATGGTGATCTGGAAGGAGAAGTTGCCGTCATTGTCGACGTTCACACTGCCGCAAAGCACGTTCGTGGAATTATCGCTTGTTGCAGTCAGTGTTGCGCCGGGCAGCGTCGTACCGGTGACGGTCAGCTTGCCGGATTTGTCAGCACGCAGTGCATCGGTCTTGACTTCGAGCTTCATTTCTTCCGGAATGAACTTGTAAGCATGAATTGTGATTTCCTTCGTGTCGGAAACACAATCATTCTTCGTGGCGACGATCGTTATGGTCTCTTCATCATCCTCGGTTGCGCCGGCCGGGAAGCTGAAGTCCTGCATGATCTTACCGCCCTGATATACGACCGTACCGACGCCGTTGATCGTAACCTCCGCGGCAGGATCGTCGATCGTCGCTTCGATCGTAACGGTGTTGGATTCAGGCGCCATGATCACGCCGTTTTCATCCGCGACCGGTGCGGTAACGGTGATGTTCAGCTTCGGGAACGTGCGCGTAAACGACGGACAATTGACGCTGTACGAAGAACCGTCTGCACCCGTGATGGTGATGCTCGGCGTAAAGGTAACCTCGGAATCCTCAAGCGGTGTGTTGAGATAGAACACCTCGACCGGGATCTTGACCTTGCGCTGCATGTCACGTTCTTCTTCGTTGACAAACTTATAATCGTCCTGATGCGGGAACTCGATGGTCAGCGTTGATTTCGCGGGAACAACGACCGTGATCGCGATAAAATCTGCGTTGTTTTCATCGCGATACTCAAGAAGCTGTGCGTTCTTGGCGTCAAGATCGGTCTTTTCGGGCGCTTGCGTAGCGGCAGTGCCGGGCTCGGTCGATGCAGTCTCGACAGGATCACCGGTGCCGGGGTTGTCAACTGCGGTCGTACCCTGCTTGCCGGGATCGTTGCTCTTCTTGCTGCAGCCAAGCTGATCCTTCAGGAAGATCCCTGCGATCACAACAATGATGCCGACGATCACGACGATGATCGCGATCAGCAGGACAGTGAACAAGGTGTTGTTCTTTTTCTTTTGTTGTTTGCGCTTGGGCGGCGTGGGTTCATACTCGAACGACTCATCGCTGTTTTCCAGCGCTTCTTCGTCGTTGTAAATGCTGTCTTCTTCGGCAGACTCTTCTGCGGGCGCGGGCTCTTTGTCGCTTTCTTCGGGTTCTTCCTGTGCGACAGGCTTACGACGAGAGGAATTGCGTGCAAACAAAAGAACCTCGGTATCCTCTTCGGGTTCTTCCTGTACCGGCTCGGATGCAGGCGTTTCAACAGCTTCAGGCGCTTTCTCCGGCTCCTGGTCGGGTTCGGGCTTGGGCTCCGGTTCCCTGACGCGTTCCGACTGTTCCGGTGCGACCCAGGAAGGACGGCTGAACCGGCGGGTCGGCTGCTGCTCTTCGACAGGCGCTGCAGGCTGTTCGGGCGCCGTTTCGCCCTTCAGATTTGCGGCGCAGACCTTGCAGAATGTTGCATGATCGGGATTATATGCTCCGCATTCCTTACAAATCATATATATACCTCCTATTGCAGTTCTGGTTTATACACAAGTATTATATCATAAAATTTCACACAGAAGTGACTAATATGTAAACAATTTGCGATTTATCAAGTTTTTTTTGCCTGAAAACAGGGTTTTCGGTGTGATTGCGTGTTTCGTTCTTGAAACATTTTGAATAATATGGTATTATCAACATCGCATAAGGGTGAATGAATATGATCTATTTTGACAACAGCGCAACGACACAGACCCTGCCGGAAGCGGCGCAGCGCGCGGCGACGGCAATGACACAGGGGTTTTACAACCCGGCGGCGGCATACAGCGCCGCATACGCTGTAGAGAAGGAAGTCGAAAATGCGCGGAGCTTTGCCGCTTCGCTTTTGGGTGCAACTGCACAGGAGATCATCTATACCTCCGGCGGAACGGAATCGAACAACATGGCGCTGTTCGGCTCTCTGCGTCCCGTTCGCGGCAAGAAACGCATTGTCATCACGGCGGTAGAGCATCCGTCGGTATTTGAAACGGCCAACGCCGCAGCGGATGCGTCCGGCGCAGAGCTTGTCTACGCGCCGCTGAAGGCGGACGGTACAGTTGATATCGAACGGCTGGGCGAGGTCCTGACCCGCGATACTGCGTTTGTCAGTATCATGCATGTCAACAACGAAGTCGGAAGCGTAAACGATCTTGTCCGCATCGCCGAAGCCGTCCGGACGTTTTCGCCGAACGCGATCCTGCATGCGGACGGTGTTCAGGCATTTATGAAAACAGATCTGCACAAGCTTCCCGTAGACCTGTATTCCGTATCGGCGCATAAGCTCCATGCACCGAAGGGCGTCGGGTTTCTGTATCTTCGGAACGGGATCCGGTTTGCAGGCGGTCAGATCGGAGGCGGACAGGAACGAAACCTGCGCAGCGGCACAACGAACGTTCCGGGGATCCTCGGATTCGATACCGCGCTGCGTACATATCATGCAAACAAGACGGCGTGGCATGCGCAGATGCGCCGCGTCAAAATGCGGTTGTATCGCAATCTCATCACACTGCCCGACGTTGTACTGAACGGACCTGCCGCAGAGGAAGGCGCACCGCATATTCTGAACCTTTCGTTCCTCGGCGTCCGCGGAGAGGTGCTGCTTCATGCGTTGGAACGGTATGATGTGATCGTATCGACCGGTTCGGCCTGCTCGGCGAAAAAGCAGGGCAAGAACCGTATCCTGAATGCGATCGGCATCACCGGCGCGCGGCAGGACGGCGCGATCCGGTTCAGCTTCTGTCCGTTTAACACAGAGGAAGAGGCGGACGCCGCATCGAATGTGATCGAGGGACAGCTTCGCTTTCTGCGCAGATATAAAAGGAGATAACAATGGAAAAAGTCATATTGGTACGATATGCAGAGATCCATCTGAAGGGACTGAACCGCCCGTTCTTTGAACGCCTGCTTGTTGACCGCATCAAACAGGCGCTGAACCCGATCAAGGCAAACGTGACGCGCGAACAGGGACGCATCTTTGCCTACGGCGTCCCGGAAGAAGAGATCGAGCGATGCGTTGATCGGCTTTGCCGCGTGTTCGGCATCCATTCCGTCAGCGTTGCGCGCTGCGTGGAAAAGGACTGGAACGCCATCCGGGAAGCCGCGATCGAGGAGACGCGCCCGTATGCGTCCGGCGCGGACGGATTGACGTTCAAGTGCTTTGCACGTCGCGCGGACAAGCGGTTTCCGATGACGTCGGAGCAGATTTGCCGCGAACTCGGCCATGAGCTTCTGGAAGCCTATCCGAATCTTTCGGTCGATGTGCATCATCCGAAGCTGCCGGTCACCGTTGAGATCCGTCAGAACAATGCATTCGTGTACACGGGCGAGGTCCTTGGCGCAGGCGGCATGCCCGTCGGCTCAAACGGAAAGGCGATGCTCTTGATTTCCGGAGGCATCGACAGCCCCGTTGCAGGCTATATGATCGCAAAACGCGGAGTTATGCTTGACGCGATCCATTTTTACAGTTATCCTTATACAAGTGAACGCGCGCGTGACAAGGTGATCGAATTGACAAAGCTGGTCGCGCGATATGCCGGACGGATCAATCTGTACCTGGTTCCGTTCACCGAGATTCAGCTGACGATCTACGACAAATGCCCTTCGACCGAAACCACGGTGCTGATGCGGCGGCTGATGATGAAGATCGCCGAGCGGATCGCGAAGGATACCGGGTCGCTTGCACTGATCACCGGTGAGTCGATCGGTCAGGTGGCAAGCCAGACGATCGAATCGCTCTGTGTGACAGACGATGCCGTTTCCATGCCGGTGTTCCGGCCGCTGATCGGCTTCGATAAGGAAGAGATCGTTGAGAAGGCGGAGAAGATCGGCACGTTTGAAACGTCGATCCTCCCGTATGAGGACTGCTGTACGGTGTTTGTACCGAAGCATCCGGTCACAAAACCGAAGGTGGACAAGCTGCGCGAAAGTGAAGCACTTGTCGATTTTGAACCGCTGATCGAACAGGCGATCGCAGCGACGGAACGGATGGATATCCGCTGAACAAAGTATCCTGGATTCTTACGGAAAGGAGGAATACAAATGAAACTGATTCTTGCAATCATCGGACTCGCGCTTGTGCTTGTGATCATTGCTGGCGCTGTTCTGTACATTCTGAATGAAAAAGGCATCCTTAAGGGACCGCTGTCTGACTGGATCACCAAGGTGAAGAACAGCATTCTCGGTATCAAAGATGATACGGAGGAAATGATCGATCAGATGAAAAACAGTGAGATCGTGCCGGGCCGGGGAAGTATCGTTCTCTTTGCGGCAGAATGGAATCTTCTGTAACGGTACCGGTCGCAGATGCGGCTTCGCATTGCGATTTTTGTACTTGACAAAACAGGAGCCGGGTGCTACTATAACATTCGGCTCCGATATCTCTGGGTGTAGCGCAGTTTGGTAGCGTGCTTGAATGGGGTTCAAGAGGCCGAGAGTTCAAATCTCTCCACCCAGACCATGTCGCTGTGAACGATGACTCGTTCGCAGCGATTTTTATTTGCATCTTTTTCGGAAATGGGGTAGATTCGGCGCATCAAATGTGATACAATCATTCCAGAAACAATCAGGAGGGCATTTATGGAACGTACTGTCGCATGGAACACCTATAACAAAACCGATCTCAGAAAGCTCGAAGCCGTGTCGAAGGAATACCGCGCATTCCTGGACGCCGGCAAAACGGAACGCGAATGCGTTGCCGGCGCGATTGAACGCGCAAAGGCAGCAGGCTATCGCGATCTCAAAGACGTCATCCGTGAGAACGGCGCACTGAAAGCGGGCGATCGCGTCTATGCGGACTGCATGGGCAAGGCGATCATGCTGTTTATCGTCGGCAAACAGCCGATGGAGAAGGGCTTCAACATCATCGGCGCACATATCGACTCGCCGCGCATGGACCTGAAGCAGAATCCGCTGTATGAGGATTCCGGCCTTGCGTACCTTGATACGCATTACTACGGCGGCATCAAAAAGTATCAGTGGGTCACGATCCCGCTGGCCTTGCACGGCGTCGTCGCAAAGAAGAACGGTACGCTCGTCAACATCGTGATCGGCGAGGATGAGAATGATCCGGTCGTCGGCATTTCGGACCTTTTGATCCACCTGTCCGCCGATCAGCTGCAGAAGAAAGCAGCCGTCGCCATTGAGGGCGAGGATCTGAACGTCATCATCGGCGGTATGCCGCTGAAGGACGAGGAGAAGGAGCCTGTCAAGGCGAATATGCTGAAGCTCCTCAAGGAGAAATACGACATTGAAGAAGAGGACTTCCTCTCCGCCGAAATCGAGGTCGTTCCGGCAGGCAGGAGCCGTGAGCTCGGCCTGGACCGCAGCATGATCATCGGCTACGGACACGACGATCGCGTATGCGCATTTGCACAGATCAAGGCGATGCTTGACGTCAAGACCACTCCGGAATCTACCTGCTGCTGCATCCTTGCCGACAAGGAAGAGATCGGTTCCGTCGGAGCGACCGGCATGCATGCAAAATACTTTGAGAACACAGTCGCGGAGATCATGAACCTGACCGGCGAGTATTCCGAATTGAAGCTGCGCCGTGCGCTCACCAATGCGCATATGCTGTCCTGCGACGTCAGCGCCGGCTTCGATCCGAACTTTGCGGGTGTGTTTGAAAAGAAGAACAGCGCGTTCCTCGGAAAAGGCGTTTGCTTCAACAAATACACCGGCGCGCGCGGCAAGAGCGGCTCGAACGACGCCAACGCCGAATACATGGCAAAGCTGCGCAAGTGGATGGACGACGCCAAGGTTCGCTATCAGACGGCCGAGCTCGGCAAGGTCGACGCGGGCGGCGGCGGCACGATCGCCTATATCTGCGCCGAATACGGCATGGAGGTTATCGACAGCGGAGTTGCCGTTCTGTCCATGCACGCGCCGTGGGAGATCATCTCCAAGGCTGACCTGTATGAAGCATTCAAAGCATACCGTGCATTCCTGCTCAAGGCGGAATGACACAAATAGTTCACAAGCGGAAGGGACTTCCTTCCGCTTTTTTCGTGGACAAACGGCGGAATATGATGTATACTGTGATAAAAGGTGAATTTTATGCGCAGTAAGATCTGTATTATCATAATCCTTATACTGGTTGTCTTTTCGATAGCAGGCTGTCATACCGAAGAACCTGTTGCCGTTGTTGAAACACCCGTGCCTGAAACGCCTTCGCCGACCGAGACAGCAGAAAGCACGGTTATGCTCGAAGCGCTTTCGTCCGGAGAGGAGGAGGTCGCGATTACCGTTACAGAGCCTCCGACGCCAACACCTGTGCCCACTGCGGAACCGACGCCGGAACCGACAGCGACCCCTGAACCAACCGCAACGCCGGAGCCGAATCCGTACGCCGGCATCTGGACGATTGAGGACCTGCCGCTTTCACTGGAGCTTCGAAACGACGGGACATATGTTGTTTCGACGACCGACGAGGATCGGACCGGTACGTTTACATCTGATGCGTCAGGCGTTGAGCTGCACGTTTCCGAAACCCGGACCGTAAAAATGACATATTATTCCAAATCGGACGTCATGAAGATCAACGATTTCAAGTTGATTCGGGATGATCTTATTTTGCTCACCGAGCTTGATATGATCCCGAAATCGTTCGTTGCGGAAAACGATGATCTGACAGTCACAGTTCGCGGCGCGGTCGTGGACGCCGTTTTGAAAAACGGGCGGCAGATGCAGCAGTACTGCTTTACCCTGCAGGGGCTTCAGCCGGCCGCCAAATCGCGCGATTGGTTCGACGTCACGGATTCCGGCGAACCATCCGATACGCTTCATGTTTTCAAATATGATGGCAAATATACATTGTGGACACGCGATGCAGAGGGGAATGCATATCAGCCGATCGACGTCACGGTGGTTTCCGGCTTCCGCTATCCCATTCGGGCGGAGGGGCTTGAATCCGTGCATACGTCCGTGAAAACACTGTTGAAAAACGAACATGTTTCGATCGACGATATGAATCGCAAGATCAGCCGTGATATCGTCGCAGCAGGATTGTATACCCGTGCGGGCGTCGTTACGTCCGGCATATCGCTGATCTCGCATATGGCAGAGTACGGGTATTCCATCGTATATCAGGGCCACGGTGCCTATCAGGCTGCGAGAGACTGGGGCGTGAATCCGAATTGGGGCGCAAAGCTGGACAAGCCGACCTCCGATGCAAACGGCGTCTATTACTATACCGGCATGCAGTGCGTGGCAAGTATCGTATGGGCGAATAAGCAGGCAGGCATGAACATGTGCTCCGAGGTCAATTCCAAGATCGGTACGCTGGGAGAGCGCACAAAAGCGCGCGACAACAAGATCGACTATGACCGGGCCGAATCCGGCGATATCGTCAAAACCAGCACGGGACACTATCTGATGATCGTCGACCGTCTTGATCAGAATCGGGATGGCGCAGACGACGCTTATCTGACCTACGAAATGTGGGCGCCGCATTTAACGCTGCTTGTCCAGACATTCCGTGCCATGCGCGGCAGAGAGTTTTTCTCGATGGACGCATATTTCGACAATACGGGCAGGAATACAAAAAAAGCGTCGTACTGGAAGAACACATTCCGTATTCCGCTCGAAGAGCTTCCTCTGTATCTGCAGGAGGCGCAGCAGACGGAGATGACCGGACGCAGCTTTGAAGCACTGCTCAACGATCTTGGATTCGAGAGGTAACGGATGCGCAAACGATTCTGGAAACAATTCGGGATTCTGTGCCTGATGGCGGCAATGCTGTTTGTTTTGCTGCCGGTACGCGTCGGGGCAGAAGACGCAAATGCCGAAAACCTGTCCAAGCAGTGCCGATATACCGCGGATTTCAAGTTGCATGACGAATGGCTGAAGGATGCTGATTTCGATACCGTCCAACGCATCAACAAGGGAAAAACGGTATCGGTCGAATGGAACGATTCGGTTCCGGTCGCGTCCGTGTATCTTTCCTTCTACGGCGCACCTGTCGCATATACGGTAAGGCAATTCGATATAAACGGGCAGCTGCTATCGGAAGAACCGGGTGTTCTGCTGTACAATGTCCTGATCGAAACGCTCGCGCAGACGCGCAAGGTCTCGATCCGTGCGGATGAGGATAATTGCTCTTTGTGTTCGCTGTACGCTTACGGCGCCGGTGCGGTCACGGACGTACATCCTTTTCTGCCGACCGTCGAAAAAGCTGATTACATGACGTTTGCAATGCATCCGGATGACGACGTACTGTTTTTAGGCGCAGTCTATCCGCTGTATGAAGCAGATCGCGGCCTGACCGGCGTTTCCATGATCATGAGCACAAAACTGCCGGAGAAGTTTCAACGGCAGCGGCGGCAGGAGGATCTGAACAGCTCCTGGGCGCTCGGCCTGAAAACACAGCCGGTTTTCGGCGGATTCCCGGACATTCCGCAGGATTACTATGAAAAGTTCCATCACACGTTTACAAAGGAAGACGTCACACGGTATGCGGTTACGCAGATCCGGAAGTATCGTCCTGAAGTCGTCATAACGCAGGACCTGAACGGTGAATACGGACACTGGCAGCATAAGGTGCTTGCCGAGGGCGTTCGTGCAGCAGTTCCGCTTGCAGCAGACCCGAACTATCAGCCAAAAGGTTATCCGGCGTCTGAAGCATGGCAGGTGAAGAAGCTGTATATCCATTTGTACCCGGAACACAGAATCACACTCGACGTCAATCGACCGATCGACGCATTGAACGGACAATCTGCATTTGAAGCGGCAACGGCGGCGTTCCGGTACCACGAAACGCAGATCAAAAAAGACAATCATCATGTTTCCACAAAGGAATACAGCATTGCGGAATTCGGTCTTGCCTATACGGTCGTAGGCGATGATACGCAGGGCGTGAATGATATGTTCGAGCATGTGGATCCGTATGCGCTGTCTGTAACGCCGACCCCGGAGCCGACCGCTGTTCCGACGCCGCAGCCAACGGATACGCCGGAACCTACGGAAGCACCGACTGCGGCGCCGACTGTCGCACCTGCTGCGTCCGGTACGCCTGCGCCGATCATTTCGGATACAGAGCTGGAGCAGAAGCACTCGACAGCCGACCCGACGGCGGCACCCGAAGTGCCGGCACAGCCTGATTCGGAACCGGAAGAGAATACGAACGATTCCAAGACGACACTTCTGCTGATCGGCGGCGGACTCGTCCTATTGCTTTCCGGATTGCTTGCAGCACTGCTGATCGTACGCAGAAGGAGATGATCGGATGAAACGGTTTTTCATCGGTTTTATCATACTCATTACGGCATTTGCGCTTGCCTGTGCACAGGAGCCGCATGTCGTTGAACAGCCTGCGGATACGGCTGCACCCGTTTCAGTCACGGCTGCTCCGGTCGAAACGGTCCCGCCGGCGGAAACGGATGTGGTCACGGTTGCGAAAACCGAATGGATCGTGACGGCGGAAGAGGGGATGCCGACGATCGAAACGCTTTCCGGCATGCATTCGCTGCGCTTTCTGGATTTACGTGCGCTGCCGCATACGGCATATTCCGAGATCGAAGCGATCCGCGAAGCGCTTCCGAGCTGTCGTGTTCTCTGGAATCAGCTGTTGACGGACGGGGCGTTTGCGACGGATGCGGAGACGCTGACGCTTCCGAACGCTACACCGGAGGACGTCCGCATGCTTTCCGTATTTGAACTGCTTCGATCGGTCGATGCGTCCGGCAGCACCGCATACGAAGACCTCTGCGCGTTCAAGGCGTCGCATCCGAATGTCGACGTGCATTATACACTTTCGCTCGGCGAACGAACAATCTCCGAGTCCGATACGTCGGTCGTCGTTCCGGAAGGATTCGATGCAGATCTGCTGATCGCCGACCTAAGATGGTTTCCGAATATTACAGAAGCGGATCTGCGCAGCAGCGGATGGGACGAAAAGGCAGTAACTGATTTTGTTCAGGCCTTTCCGCAGATGAAGGTGCATCGCATGATCCGGATCGGCTCGTTGATGCTTGATTCCGATGCGGAGTTCCTGGACCTTCGCGAACAAAGCGATCTGTCGACAAGTGAACTGCTGGCGGTATTATCCGCATTTCCGTCCTTAAAAACGCTTGCGCTTCCTGCCGTGATGAATGAAACCGACGCAGCGGCGATCCGGGATGCCTATCAGACCGTCAATATTGTCGGGCCTGTTTCTGCGTTCGGGAAAACCTATGAAGGCTGGGCCGAAGAGATCGACATTTCCACAGTCAAGCTCGGCGGACCGGAGGAGGCAGCAGAGCTTTTGGATCAACTGCCGTTTTTGAAAACGGCTGTTATGTGCGATTGCGGGTTATCCAACGATCAGATGGAGACGCTGCTGAACGCATATCCGAATGTGAAGTTTGTCTGGACGATCGAGATCGGCAAACGAAAACTCCGTACCGACGCCATCGGGTTTTCAACAAAGAATCCCTCGAAGTACACGAATCCGAACTCGTCTGACGCGTACAACCAATCCGTCAAAAAGGCGATCCGGCTGAAGGAGGGCGACATTGAAGCGCTGAAATACTGCACGGATCTGGAAGCGCTCGATCTCGGCCATAACTATCTGACCAACAACGATCTTCAGGTGATCGCCGGATTGACGAAGCTGAAGATCCTGATCCTTGCGGACAACAAGATCACGGATATTTCCGCACTGACGACACTCAAGGACCTTGAATACATCGAACTGTTCATGAACAAGATCCCCGACCTGTCGCCGCTCGCGGAAATGCCGTCGCTGATCGACGTGAATGTTTGCAACACGGGCGTGTCGGATCTTTCGCCGCTCATGGAACTGAAAAACGCAAAGCGTCTCTGGTACGCGATGAATCCGTTTTCCAAAGACCAGGCTGCGGCGGTCAAGGCCGCGCTGCCGGACTGTCTCTGCAATTACACAACGCGTGACGAGACCGGAGACGGCTGGCGGACCGATCCGCGCTATCATTGGATGCGGTCATATTTCAAATAACTGCAATCGTGCTTGCAACCGGCGATCGGTTGCGGTATAATAAACAAAAAACAGGAGGTGCGGATTTGATTCAAATCATCTTCGGGGAAAAGGGGTCCGGCAAAACGAAACGGATCCTCGAACTGGCCAATCAGGCTGCGGAGAATGCAAAGGGCAGCGTCGTTTTCATTGATGAGGACGACCGGTATATGTACGATCTGAATTTGTCCGTCCGTTTTATCAATGCGACGGAGTATGCGCTTTCCGGACCGAAAATGTTTTACGGGTTTTTGTGCGGGATCGCGGCGTCGGATCATGACCTTGAGTATATTGTGATCGACAGCTTCATGCATCTGGTTCATCACGATCTTGTTTCCTTGAAAGAGATGTTCGATCGGCTGGAGTCGTTTTCCAATGCGCACGGTATTCGGCTGATTCTGTCTCTGTCATGCGCGCCGGAACAGCTTCCGGAGTATCTGAAGGCATATACGGTATAGCGCTGCGCTGCAAAGCAGATTATGATCGGGGGCTGTGAAAACAGATCTTTCACAGCTCCTTTTATCAAACGGGAGAATGACATCGAATATGGAGTATTCGCAATCAAACAAACCGAAAACCAAATCATCCGGAATACAGATGCGCAGATTGCTGATTTACTGGTCAGTCACGATCGCGATCGCGGTCTTTATTGCAGTCATGATCACGCGCGTTGCCGTCTGGAATGCCTTCCGGCACCAATACGGACAGGACGAAGGACATCTTGTGTTCTCCGTACGCGAAGCGCGTGAAATCCTGCGACAGAACTATTTCTATTATGAAGAGGACGAACAGGCACTGACGGAAGCGGCGCTGAAGGGAATTGCTGCGGCGACAGGGGACCGGTATGCCGAATACTACACGGCAGACGAATACGAAGAACTGCAGAAGCAGAACAGGCGCACTTTTGTCGGCATCGGCATCCTCACGCAATACAGCGAAGAAAAGGGCGCTGTCGAGATCCTCGAAGTGTACGAAAACACACCTGCGAGCGAAGCGGGTCTCCTGCCCGGAGACATCATCACGGAGATCAACGGCGTTGCGTATGACGGACAGATGCTCAATGACTTCCTGAACAGCATCCGCGCGGAGGACGGAGCAGAGAACACACTCGTGATTCGACGCGGACAAGAGACGCTCAGCTTTCGGATCATCGCGCGCGAGGTGCATACACCCTCCGTTTCATATCGGATGCTGACCGATACGATCGGATACATTCATGTACAGACCTTCCACGGCACTTGCGTAGAGGAGACGGAGAATGCGCTTGAAATACTCCGTGCAAAAGGGATGACGTCGCTGGTACTTGATCTCCGGGACAATCTCGGCGGTTCGCTGTACGATGCAATAGATATCACGGATCTGTTTCTGCCGAAGGACAGCGTTGTTACGACGCTGCGCACAAGAAACGGCGAGGAGACGGTTTACAAGACGGAAAAGGGCAGCATTGACATCAAGACGGCGCTGCTGGTGAACGGAATGTCCGCATCGGCAAGCGAACTTGTCGCAGGCGCGATGAAGGATCATGACGCTGCATATCTGATCGGCACAAAGACGTACGGCAAAGGGATCGTTCAGTCATTCTATCAGATCGGCGAAACCAAGGGCTGGATGAAGATCACGACCGAAGCGTACTATACGCCGAACGGCGTCTGCGTGCAGGACAACGGAATTCAGCCGGACCTGTTTATCGAGCTGCCGGACGAGGCAAAACAGTATTCGATCGACAACATTCCGACTGAACTGGACACGCAGCTTAAGGCTGCGATCGACTATCTGGAGGGCAACTGATGGAACAGAATTGTTTGATACGGGACCGGTCGTTGTATCCGTCCGGACTCGATAAAATCGAATGGGTCAGGCGCAACATGCGGCTTCTGAACGGGATCGAAGAACGGTTTCGCGCAGAACAACCGTTTACGGGACTGAAGATCGCGCTTTCCGTACACCTGGAAGCAAAGACGGCCTATCTCTGCAAGGTGCTGAAGGCAGGCGGCGCCGAAATGTTTGTGACGGGAAGCAATCCGCTTTCGACACAGGACGATGTAGCGGCAGCGCTTGTTCAGGAAGGAATGTCCGTGTATGCTGTTCACGGCGCTTCGCCCGAACTGTACGACACATGCCTTCAACATGTGCTCGCATCGGAACCCGATATCATCATCGACGACGGCGGCGATCTCGTGACGATGCTACATACAAGGATGCCGCACCTGATTCCGAAGATTCGCGGCGGCTGTGAGGAGACGACGACCGGCGTGCACCGACTTCTCGCCATGCAGAAGGACGGTTCGCTACGGTTCCCGATGTTCGATGTGAACGACGCACAATGCAAGCATCTGTTTGATAACCGATACGGCACGGGTCAATCGGTGTTCGACGGAATTGACCGCACGACGAACCTGATCGTGGCGGGAAAAACCGTTGTGGTAGCCGGGTACGGCTGGTGCGGGCGCGGCGTCGCGATGCGTGCGAAGGGCTTAGGCGCGCGTGTCATCGTCACGGAAATTGACCCCGTCAAGGCGATCGAGGCAGTCATGGACGGTTTCACAGTCATGCCGATGGCAGAAGCTGCGCCGATCGGAGACGTATTCATTACCGTCACCGGTATGTGCGACGTCGTTACGACAGAGCATATGTCCCGAATGAAAAACGGCGTGCTGCTTTGCAATGCGGGGCATTTCGATGTGGAGATCGACGCAGCCGGTCTGAAACGGATCGCCGTCGAATCGCGGCAGATGAAGCCGAATATCACCGGGTACCGTCTTCCGAACGGCAACTGGCTGTATCTGCTTGCAGAAGGTCGACTTGTGAACCTTGCATCCGGCGACGGGCATCCGGCCGAAATCATGGATATGAGTTTTGCGATCCAGGCGCTCTGCGCAAGGGAACTTACAGTGAATCCGCCGAAGGAAGCGCGTGTGTATGCCGTTCCGGAGGCAATAGACGCCTACGTTGCGAATGAAAAGCTGCGCAGCATCGGCGCCGGCATCGACGTTCTGAACGATTCGCAAAAAGAATATGCAAATTCTTGGAAAGTTTAGGTTTACAGATTCATTTCTTTGTGTTATACTGAATTGATTAAATTGGGTTAATCCGTGTAGACGGATGCAATTTTGAACACACACAAATTCCAACAGGGGGAACACACATGAAATTGTACACGGCGAATGAGATTCGCAACATCGGCGTCTTCGGACACGGCGGCGAGGGCAAAACGACTTTGACGGAAGCTATGCTGTATAACGCAGGGCTTGTCGACCGCTTCCCGAACAATGCACCCACGACGGACTTCGATCCTGAGGAGATCAAGCGTTCCATCTCGATCAACATGGCGCTTGCACCCTTGGAGTGGAAGAACACCAAGATCAACCTGATCGACGCGCCCGGCTTCTTTGATTTTTATGGCGAAGTGACGGCTGCAATGGCGCTTTGCGATGCAGCGCTGATCGTGATCAGCGCGGTTTCCGGTCCGGCAGTCGGCGCGGAAAAGACCATGGCGATGTGCAAGGAACAGCACAAGGCGCGCATGATGGTCATCAACCAGATGGATCGCGACAACGCGAACTTTGAGAAGGCCATGCAGGCTGTCAACGAAAAGTTCGGTGTCAACGTCGTTCCGATCCAGCTGCCTATTATGCAGGGCAACGTCTTCAAAGGCTACGTCGATATCGTCAACATGACGGCAAAGATGTTCGAAGGCAAGGGCGAAAAGGAAGTCCCGATTCCCTCCAATCTCGAATCCGAAGCGCAGGAGCTTTATGAGAAGCTGACCGAAGCGGCGGCCGAAGCGGATGAAGATCTCATGATGGAATATCTTGAGACGATGGAGCTTTCCCGTGAGCAGATCCTGATGGGTCTCTCCAAGGGCGTGCTGGACGGCGATATCACGCCCGTCTGCTGCACCTCCGCGCTCAACAACATCGGCGTCACCACGCTGCTCGACAACATTCTGCACTATCTGCCCACGGCGGCGGATGCGAAGCTCCCGAAGGCGTTCAAGGGCGGTCAGGAGATCGAGCTCACCCGTGACGGCAAGATGGTTTGCCACATCTACAAGACGGTCAACGACCAGTTCGGCAAGTACAGCATCGTGAAGGTCCATCGCGGCACACTCGACGGCGGTGTTTCCCTGTTCAATGCGAATCAGGAGAAATCCGAGAAGCCCACGGCGCCCGTCATGCTGCGCGGCAAGAAGACCATTGCGGTCGATAAGCTGCATGCAGGCGATATCGGTGCGATCCCGAAGCTGCAGCTGTCCAACACCAATGAAACGCTTTGCGACGCAAGCGACGTCGTGACCGTGGAGCAGGTCAAGTTCCCGGAACCCTGCATCGGTCTCGCAGTCACCGCAAAGAAGCAGGGTGAAGAGGATAAGGTCATCGGCGGCCTCAACAAGCTGCTGGAAGAGGATCCGACCATTGCGATCGAAAAGAATGCAGAGACCGGTGACGTCCTGCTGAAAGGCCTCGGCGAAATGCATCTGGATGTGACCTGCGCGAAGATCCGCAACAAGAGCAACGTTGAAGCGCAGCTCAACGATCCGCGCATTCCGTACCGTGAGACGATCCGCTCCACGGCGGAAGCGGAAGGCAAGCATAAGAAGCAGTCCGGCGGCAGCGGTCAGTTCGGCGTCGTCCAGATGCGGTTTGAGCCGGCACCCGAAGGTGTTGACTTCGAGTTTGTCAACGCGATCGTCGGCGGTGTTGTTCCGAAAGAATACATCCCGGCAGTTGAAAAGGGCCTGCGTGAAGCGATGCTTCACGGCGTCCTGGCCGGCTATCCGATGGTCGGCATCAAGGCAACGCTGTACGACGGCAAGTATCATCCGGTCGATTCTAAGGAAGTCGCGTTCAAGAGCGCAGCAAGACTGTCCTATAAGGCGGCATGCGTGAAGGCGAGCCCCGCTCTGACCGAGCCGATCTACACCTACTACATCTGGGTCCCGAACGAGAACGTCGGTGACATCATGGGCGACCTCAGCCGCCGCCGCGGCAGAATGCTCGGTATGACGCCGCATAACGGCGGCACCGAGATCGTCGCGGAAGCGCCGTTTTCCGAGATGTTCAAGTATGCGACCGACCTGCGTTCCATGACACAGGCGCGCGGCTCCTTCCGCAGCGAGTTCACCCGTTACGAGGATGTTCCCGCCGAGCAGGCGAAGAAGATCATCGAGCAGGCGAAGCGCGAGGACGAGGAAGAAGAATAATTCCGAAAGGATCAGGGAGCGCATCATGCGCTCCCGGTTTTTTATATGGAAAAGCAGTTTCAATGCAGCAAAGACACTCTGAAAAAGGCGCGAACCACGTTTCTGTTCTATGCGATAGGACTGCTTGTCCTTGGCATTCTGTTCTCCCTGCCGTTCTTATTGGGAAAGCAGAACAGGCTTGTATGGAATATTGTCATTTATGCACTGCTTGCCGCCTTTTTCATTTATCAGGGATACCGTTCTTTCCGCGTGCTTCGTTCGCTGCAGCATTCCGTTATTCAGACAGACGGTGTGACCGTTTCGGGGATCCATACAGAGGACCCGTTTCAAAAGGGCATTCCGTTTGAGATCTGCGTAAAGGATATCACCGGAGTCGATGAAACAGTTACAATGACAAAGAAAACAGATGACGTCGGGGATCATCGGCGCACA
The DNA here is from genome assembly GCA_918244965.1 of Clostridiales bacterium. GTDB lineage: Bacteria > Bacillota > Clostridia > Christensenellales > CAG-138 > UBA3792. Next base: position 24,200 of record CAKJYC010000004.1, read on the forward strand.
CTGTGCCGAACGCCGTTTGAATCGTCGACGGTGCAAGGATACCGGTCCTTTCGCATAGAGACCGGGAACGTTTCTTATACCCTCTTTGGAATCGAATTGACAGATGAGATCAAGAACGTACTTATGACAGAGTCAAGTGAAATAAACCGGCGAGATTGAATCGCCGGTTTATTCATGATCCGGATGGAAGTATTGGTAGACAGATCGGGCAGCCGCCGCAGTCATACCTTTTACTGCCGAAAGCTCTTCGACGCTTGCCGCTTTGATCGACTCAACTGTGAGAAATGCATCGAACAATGCGCGCTTGCGTTTCTCTCCGACGCCGCCAATCGAATCGAGAATGGAATACAACGCGCTTTTGCTGCGGAGATTCCGGTGATATGAGATCGCAAAACGGTGCGCTTCGTCGCGCAGACGTTCGATCAGATGTAAGGGAGCGCTGCTTTTCGGCAAAACGATAGGCTCGTCGCGGTCCGGAAGATAGATCAGCTCATCGGATTCCGCAAGCGAACAGATCGGGATATGTGTCAGGTTCAGCTTCTGCAGCACGTCAACGCCGACCGCAAGCTGCGTTTTACCGCCGTCGAGGATCAGAAGATCCGGCAGCTCGCCTTGCGAAGAAAGGCGTCGCGTCAGCACCTCTTGCATGGCAAGAAGATCGTCGCCGCCGGCGTCCGTCCGAATCCGGAAATGCCGGTATGCCGTTTTGTCCGGTTTGCCGTCACGGAACACGACCATGGAAGCGACGGTATTGGTCCCCATCAGATGTGAGTTGTCGAAGCATTCGACACGGGACGGGATTTCATCGAGACATAGGATAGCTGACAGTTCTGCCAACGCGCCTTCGCCGCGTTCCCATGTGCGCATCTGGATTTTTTCGTTCTTTTCAAGCAGCGCTGTGCAGTTCTGCACGGCCATGTCCGTCAGTTGATGCTTGGTCCCTCGCACCGGAACGGCAACGGAAACTGCACGTTTCCGTTTGCTCCGCAGCCATTCTTCAATTTCCGGCATGTCCGTGCACGCCTCGGCAAGCAATACGAGCGGAGGGATCTCGATACCGTCGTTGCCGTAATACTGCAACAGGAAGGCATGCAGCCACTGCGCCGGATCGTCATCGCCGTCGCCTTCAAGCGGGAACGCGTGCGTACCGATCACCTTTCCGCCGCGGACATACAGCGAGAACACCATGCGATATCCGTTGCGCGAACCGATGGCAAACACGTCCGCACATAAATCGTTCGCGCTGATCGCTGCCTGCTTTTCGCGCAGGGCAAGCGTCGCTTTCAGCTTATCGCGAAGCAATGCGGCGCGTTCAAAGTCCATCGCTTCCGATGCTTCTTCCATTTTCTCTTTCAGGTAGGGGATCAGATCGCCGCTTTTTCCGTTTAACATGCGAATTGCATCATTCAGATAGACGTGATACTGCTCCCGCGTGATTTCACCGCTGCAAGGCGCACAGCATTTCCCGACATGATACAACAGGCAGGGACGTTCGTTTCTTGCACGCATGGATGCGATGCTCTTTTTGCAATGCCGCAGGGGGAACAGATCATACACAAGCCGCAGCTCCTCCTGTACGGACGGACCGACAATATAAGGACCGAGATAGGTCGCGCCATCGGGCTTGACACGGCGCACGATCTCGATACGCGGGAAATCCTGCTTCATGTCGATGCGGAAATACGGGAAATGTTTGTCATCCTTCAAGAGAATGTTGTACTTCGGCATGAATTCTTTGATCAGATTGCTTTCAAGGGACAGCGCTTCAACCTCGCTGTGCACTTCGATCGTTTCAAAATCCGCAATGTGCGAGACCATAGCACGAACCTTCGGCGAATGGTTTTTGGACGACTGAAAATACTGCCGGACACGGTTCTTGAGAATCTTTGCCTTTCCGACATAGATGACCGTACCGGTCTCGTCCAGCATTTTATAGACGCCCGGCTTTTCCGGCAGCAATGCAATTTTATCTTCCAGTACGGTATTCATGTACGGTCCTGTGTGATCGCGCCGGCCTGCAGCAGCATCTCGTACAGAACGGGGGCGGGGAGGCCGACGACATTGAAATAGTTTCCTTCCACAGATTCGACAAATACACAGCCGAGGCCCTGTACGCCGTAGGAGCCGGCTTTGTCGAGCGGATCGCCCGTTGAGACGTACCAACGGATCTCCGCATCTGTCATCGGGCGAAACTTTACCTTTGTGGTGACACAGCGCACATCCGAATAGCCGTTTTTCAGAACAGCGAGCCCGGTGTAGACCGTATGTGATCGTCCCTGCATGCGATGAAGCGTGCGGATCGCATCGTCGGGAGACGCAGGCTTTCCGATGATCTCACCGTCTAAATCAACCACTGTGTCAGCGCCGATCACGCATGCGTCCGGATGCAGATGCAGTGCATACGCCGCCTTCTGAGCAGCGAGATGCTCGACCGTTTCCGGAACAGAAAGTCCTGCCGGAACAAGTTCCGGTTCTGTACAGACCTCCGTTTGAAAATGCAGTCCCATGAACGCCATGATTTCATGGCGGCGAGGCGATTGCGAAGCCAGAATCAGTTCCATGTTCCCTCCCACAGCAGTCCGACGGGACAGTGATCGCTGCCCTGTACATCGGAATAGATCATTGCGTCCTTGATGCGGCAGGCATCCTGTTTGCGGACGAGGAAATAGTCAATGCGCCATCCGGCGTTCCGTTCCCGCGCGCGGAAGCGATAGCTCCACCACGAATACGCGTCCTTTCGATCCGGATAGAGTGCGCGGAAAGAGTCCGCAAAACCGGCTTCAAGAAGCGCGCCGAACATGGCACGCTCTTCGTCGGAGAAACCGGCATTGCCGCGATTCTGCGCGGGATTCTTGAGGTCGATCTCGCGATGCGCAACATTCAGATCGCCGCAGTAAATCACCGGACCTTTTTCGGCAAGTTCACAAAGGTATGCGCGGATCGCGGCTTCCCAAGCGGTCCGGAACGGCAGCCGCTTCAGTTCATCCTGGGCGTTCGGAACGTATGCGGTCACAAACGTGAAGGACGGATAGAAAAGCGTGATCGTGCGCCCCTCGGAATCGAACCGGTCATCGCCGATCCCGAAGCAAACCTCGGTCGGTTGCCGCTTTGTATAAACCGCAGTCCCGGAGTAACCCTTTTTCTGCGCGCTGCAGTAGTAGGTCAGGTATCCTTCCGGCGCATAGTCAAGCTGTTCCGGCTGTGCCTTGGTTTCCTGCAGCGCAATGATATCCGGCGATTCCTTTTGCAGAAAATCGTCGAATCCCTTCTGAAGACAGGCACGAAGCCCGTTGACATTCCAACTGATCAGTTTCATCAATCTATTATATAAAACATTTCAGGTGTTGACAAGACCAAAGATAAATGATAGCATATCTGTATCAAATGAAACGGAAGTGAATGGATTTTGAGTACACTGTTGAATGCGTCAAGATACGCAAGACAACTTGGCGGCACGGTCCTGTTCTCCGGCGTTTCAGAGGACAAGATTCGCGCGTGGCTGATCCGCGCCGAAGTGACGGTTGCGGAATACGAAATCGGGGAATACCTGTTTACAAGAAACGATAAGGACGTTCGACTCGGTATTTTGCTGCGAGGGGCGGCAGAGGTACGACGGGAAAGCGCAGACGGCGTCATGCACATGAGCGTACTGAATCGCAACGATCTGTTCGGAGCCGCTTCGCTGTTCGGAAACGATCATCCGTATGTTACCGATATCCGCTGCATTAAGCGTGTACGTGTGATGATCATCAGCGAGGACGCGCTTTTGGAGCTTCTCTCCGAAAGCAAGACGGTCCTGCGGAATTACCTGTCCTATTTGAACAGCCGTATTCGTTTTCTCAATCGTCGCCTGGACGCGTTTTCCAAAAACACCGTCACGGCACGCGTGATGACATTCCTTTCCGGTGAAGCAATCGACCGTGTCGTTTGCGTAGGCAGTATGACGAAGCTGTCGGAAGCATTGTGCGTCAGCCGCGCAACGCTGTATCGGGCATTGGAATCGCTCGAAAGCACGCACAAAATCCGCAGGAGCGGAAAAGAAATCATCTTATTGGAGGATATGTAACTTGAAAAAAATCGCTTTGATCTGTCTGTCTCTCGTTATGATGCTGACAGCATTTGCATGCGGCAAAACACAGACAGCCGAACAGCCTGTTCCCGAAGAACCCGTGCGCGTCGCGGCGCTTGCCGGTCCGACCGGCATGGGCCTTGCTTATATGATGCAGGACATGCAGGACCGGTATTCCGTTGAGCTGTTTACCGCACCCGATCAGGTGACGGCAAAGATCGTCAACGGTGAAGTCGATATTGCAGCCGTCCCGGTCAACCTCGCATCTGTTCTGTATACGAAAACGGAGGGGAACGTGAATGTGATCGCGATCAATACGCTCGGTGTACTGTATCTGCTTGAAACCGGCAATTCGATCAATTCGATCGCGGACCTCGCCGGAAAGACTGTTTATGCCACCGGTCAGGGAAGCACGCCGGAATACATTCTGCAGTATCTGCTTGACGCGAACGGACTGACCGATCAGGTCGCTGTCGAATACATTGCGGACAATTCCGCGCTGATCGCCATGCTGGCAGACGGTAGTGCCGAGATCGCGCTGCTTCCGGAGCCGCACGTTTCGGTTGCCTGTGCACAGAATCAGAATGTTCGCGTTGCGTTGAAGGTCAACGACCTTTGGAGCGAAAAGAACGACACGCAGCTGGTGCAGGGTGTGTATATCGTTCGTACGGATTACCTCAAGAACCACAAAACGCAGGTCGATGCGTTCCTGAAGGATGCAAAGGAATCCGCGCAGAAGGTCGTGACTGAGGCTGACGCCGCAGCAGTTATCGCCGCGCAGGGGATCATCGGGAAGGAAGCGATCGCCAAGCGTGCGATCCCGAACTGCAACATCACCTTGCTGACCGGAGCCGAGATGAAAGCGAACGTGCTCGCAATGCTGACGGTGCTGTTCAACGCAAATCCGAAATCCGTTGGCGGCAAGCTGCCTGCAGACGATTTCTATTATGAGGCGAATCCTTCGTAAAGCATTCCGAATCTGCGTTCCGATCGCAGTTTATATCGCAGTATGGCAGCTGTTGTCGATGCTTGTCGGCAACAGCTTGCTGTTGCCTTCCCCCTGCGAAACCCTGCAGTCCGTTCGTGATGTTCTGACAACCGGCAGAGGCTGGCAGGCGATCGGGCTGACGCTGCTCCGGATCGTTTCTGGGTATTTGCTGGGCTGTACGCTCGGTGTTGCGCTTGCAGTTCTGACGTCGCATTTTGAAACCGCGAACTGGCTGCTGAAGCCGCTCAGGTCGCTTGTGAAAACGACGCCGATCACGTCCTTTGCACTGATCCTTCTCGTGTCAGTTGTGTCCGGGATTGTGCCGGTCATTGTTGCAGCGATCGTCGTCGTGCCGATGATCTGGCAGACGACGGAAGAAGCGATCCGAAACCGCAGCATACAGCTGGAGGAAATGGCAACGGTCTATCTGACGCCGTGGAAGAAGCTGCGCTATGTAACGCTGCCGCAGATTCTGCCCCGGTTTTTCTCTACGGCTTCCGTTTCTCTCGGTTTTGCATGGAAGGCGGTCATTACGGCGGAAATCCTATCACTGCCGCGTTTCGGCATCGGCCGCGAAATGCAAAGCATCAAATCTTATATGGAAACTTCCGAGCTGTTTGCATGGACGCTGCTTGTCATCTGCATGTCGGTGCTGATGGAGTCCGGATTCCGGATCCTGTTGAGAAAGGCAGGGCAGAGGTATGATTAAGCTCTCAGACATTTCGATCCGATTCGGCGAAAAGCAGGTGTTGACGAATTTCTCGACCCAGCTTCCGGATCGCGGCGTCGTTCTTCTGTCCGGTGAATCCGGGATCGGCAAAACGACACTGCTTCGCATTCTGTGCGGACTGACACAACCCGATTCGGGAACGATTACGGGACTTGAAACACGAAAGGTATCCGTCGTCTTTCAGGAACCGCGATTGATCGAACACTTGACGGCACTCGAAAACGTTTCCCTTGTTTCCGACCGGAAAACGGCTGTCAGGCTATTGACCGATTTGAATCTTGAAAAAGAGATGAATCAAAGGGCGGCGAAGCTGTCCGGCGGGCAGAAGCAGCGCGTATCGCTTGCCAGAGCGTTTTCTTTTTCCGATGACGTCGTTTTGCTTGACGAACCGTTTTCCGGACTGGACGACCAGAATAAACTGCGTGCTGCGCGTCTGATTCGGACCGCACAGCTTGCTCTTGTTGTCACGCACGACGCAACCGACGCCGAATTGCTTTCTGCCGATAAAATTATTACGCTTTGACTTGCACTTTTTCCGCATATGTGATATGATACTTTATCAATATTATGCGGAGGTATGCGTATGGGTATTGTTGTGCGGGACAAACGTTTCCCTTCTTCCACCGGGATCTGTGACGTTCGCTATCGCATCTGGGCACCTGAAGATCCGCGTGCATGCGTACAGATCATTCACGGCATGGCGGAGCATATCGAACGGTATCATGATTTTGCAATGTTCCTTGCCGAGAACGGGTTCCTCGTATACGGCATGGATCTTCCGGGGCACGGCAAGTCCATCGGCAAGGATCAGCCGAAGGGATTCTTCGGTGAGAAGAACGGCTGGGACAACCTGATCAAAGACAATAAAACCATGCATGACACCGTGATGAAGGATCATCCTTCTTTGGCGTGCATTCTCTTCGGCCATTCGATGGGCAGCTTTCTTGCAAGAACATATGCCGGTCGCATGGGCGTTGATTTTGATGCATTCGTTTTTTCCGGCACTGCCGGCGCAAACCCTGCGCTGCCGGTCGCAAAAATGCTTGCCAAAGGCGCGATCAAGAAGGGCAAAGGCGCGGTTCCGAACGTATCGCTGAACAAACTGGGGTTCGGCGCGTACAACAAGAAGTTCAAGGAAGCAAGAACGGAATTTGACTGGCTTTCGCGCGATACGGCTTCCGTGGATAAATACATCGAGGATCCTCTCTGCGGTTTCGTTTTTACCTCATGCGCATTCTATGATCTGTTTACGGGACTTCAGGAGGTTTCCAATCTGAATTGGGCGAAGCGTGTACCGAACCGTCCGATTTTCCTGATGTCCGGTTCCAACGATCCCGTCGGCGCCATGGGGAAGGGCGTCAGACAAGTCTGCGGATGGCTTGAAAAGAGCGGACACAAGGTCTCCATGAAGCTCTATCCGGAAGGACGGCATGAGATGCTGAACGAAACGAACCGGAAGGAGGTTTACGGCGACGTACTGCTCTTCCTCGAAGCGGTTTGCACGACCGGTGAAACAGAATGAGCGGCGTATTGATCTACCGTGATGCAAAAACCGTCGGCGTCAGCGCCGCAACGATGATCGCAAGCCATCTTTTGACGGATCCGGGCTGCGTCGTAGGCGTCGATTATCATGAGACGCTTCTGCCCGTATTCGATTCGCTCTCTGCGATGACTGAGAACGGATTGATCGACTGGGGCGAAGCGAAGATTTTCCAGCTCTTTGAGTTCCTTCCGGATGAAACCGGAGAACAGCGGATCGCTAATCTTTTGGGGAAAGCGTTGTTTGCTAAAACGGACATTTCGGAAAAGCAATACGTGGTTCCGTTTTCCAAGGAGCTTTCAAAGGAGGATACTGCGCGAGCATTCGAGACCTCGATCCTCGATGCCGGAGGACTTGATGTTGCGTTGATCGCTGTCAGACGTGACGGATCGTTGTTCATGAACCGTTCCTACGACTGTATGCCGGAAACGCATGACGAAATGATTGACGGGGATGGATTTATCACAGCCGGGCTGACTGCTTTGATGCACGCAAAGCATCTGATCGTGGTAGGCGCCGGCCGAAATGCTGCGGATGCGGTCAGGGCAATGCTGAAGGGAACGCTTTCGGAATCGCCGCTTGCGTCCTTGCGCCTGCATCCGTCCGTAACCTTTGTGTTTGATGAAGAAGCTGCAGAAATGCTTTGATATACCAGAATGGATTAACTGACGATTGAGGAGGAAATACTATGTCCGGACATTCCAAATGGGCAAATATTAAGAACAAGAAAGAAAAGACCGACGCCCAAAAAGGTAAGATCTTTACAAAGATCGGCCGTGAGATCGCTATCGCTGTCAAAGAGGGCGGCGGCGCCGATCCGGCGAACAATTCCAAGCTGCGCGACGTCATTGCAAAAGCAAAGGCGGCAAACATGCCGAACGACAATATTTCGCGTTCCATCAAGAAGGCGAGCGGCGACGGCAACAGCGTGGATTATGAAGAGGTCGTATACGAGGGCTACGGCCCCGGCAACATTGCTGTGATCGTAAACGTTCTGACCGACAACCGCAACCGTATTGCTGCGGAAATGCGGCATATCTTCTCCAAAAGCGGCGGCAACATGGGCGCTTCCGGCTCCGTTGCATGGATGTTCGATAAGAAGGGCCTGATCGTCATTGAACGCACCGCGCTGATGGATGAAGATGAAGTCATGATGCAGGCGCTTGACGCCGGCGCGGAGGATTTTGTCGCGCAGGACGATGCGTTTGAAGTCTACACCGCTCCCGCAGACTTTTCCGCCGTTCGTGAAAATCTGGAAGGACTCGGCTACAACTTCATTTCTGCTGAGATCGGTCAGATCCCCAAAAATACCACGAACATTACGGATCCGGAAACGATCGAAAAGATCGAACGCTTCCTGGAACGCATGGACGACAATGACGACGTGCAGGAAGTGTTCCATAACGGCGTCTGGGAAGAAAAAGAATAATCTGCATTACACTGACGTATAAAGAATAGCAAAGGAGGTTCAATCATGGCGATTTCTGTCGCGAACGATTTGGGAACCATTACCGTTTCCGAGGATCTGATTGCAACGATTGCCGGTTATGCGGCGGTAGAGAATTACGGGATCGTCGGCATGTGCGCAAGAAGCGCAGGCGATGCGATCGTTGAATTATTCGGAAAAGAGAATCTGCAGAAGGGCGTTCTGGTTGAAAAGGTAAGCGACACGCAGGTTGATGTTTCGCTGCACGTTGCGCTTCAATACGGCGTCTCTTTGCCTGCTGTTTCACAGAACACAAAGCAAAATGTGCGTTATCGGATTGAGGATCTGACCGGGGTTTCGGTTCGCTGCGTGAATATCTTTGTGGAAAGTATTCGCGTTCAGTAAGCGAATTTCGGAGGGTTGAGCATTGAAAATACAAACAATCAACGGCGCGCTTTTGCGGGATCTGTTTCTCGGAGGAGCAGCCAATCTGGAAAAAAACAAGGCATATATAGATTCCCTGAACGTTTTTCCGGTTCCGGACGGCGATACGGGAACAAATATGTCCATGACCATGCAGGGAGCGATCAAGGATCTTCGCTCCATGCCGGACACGGTTACAGTCGGTCAGGTCATGGACGCCGTTTCACTCGGCGCGCTCAAGAATGCGCGCGGCAATTCCGGCGTTATCCTGTCGCAGCTGTTCAGGGGCTATCAGCAAATCTGCAAGGGGCAGGAAACCATCTCGGTCGCTATGCTTGCAGATGCGCTTGAAACCGGCACGAACGCAGCATACAAGGCGGTCCTTCGTCCCAAGGAGGGCACGATCCTGACTGTTTCACGCATGATCTCGCAGGCCTCGGTCGCTTTGACCAAGCGCAAAAAGAGCATCTCGCTGGCGGATTTCCTTGATTCGATGCTGACTGTCGGTCAGGAGGCGCTGGACAATACGCCGAATCTGCTTCCCGTTCTGAAGGAAGCGGGTGTCGTCGACAGCGGCGGCTTCGGCCTTCTGACGGTCTATCGCGGGTTCAAAGCCGTTCTTTCCGGTGAAGAGCTTCCCGATCTTGCACAGGAAGCCGAAGAGGAAGAGCTTCCCGAAGAAAACGAAGGCGCAAACCTCGATCATTTCTCGACAGAAGACATCGAGTTCGGATATTGTACGGAATTCTTCATCGTTCGTCTGATTGAAGGCTTTTCCGAGGATGACCTTGCAAAGCTGCGTGACCATCTGGTGCGTGTCGGCGATTCCGTCGTCGTTGCCGCAGGAGACGATTTTGTTAAGGTGCATGTGCATTCCAATTGCCCCGGCAAGATTCTGCAGTTTGCTATGCGCTTCGGTGAGCTTGATCGACTTAAGATCGAAAACATGCGCGAACAAAACCGACAGCTGATCGAACAGAAAAAGCGCAATGAAAAGGAATATGGACTGATCGCTGTCAGCGCCGGTGAGGGGATCGACGATATCTTCCGCAGCTTCTCTGTCGATCGGATCATTTCCGGCGGACAGACCATGAATCCGAGCATTGACACGATCGTAAACGCGATTGATCACTGCAACGCGCGCAACGTTTTTGTGCTTCCTAACAATTCCAATATCATCCTTGCTGCTCAGCAGGCACAGAATCTGTGCTCCTGCAACGTTATCGTTCTTCCCACGAAGACGATTCCGCAAGGCATTGCGGCGGCAATGGCGTTCAATCCGGAACTTTCGCTTGACGAGAATCAGACGAACATGCAGGAAGCCATGAACGTGATCGTTTCCGGTGCCGTGACATACGCGATTCGTGAAACGCATTACAACGGAAACGACATCAAAGAAGGCGATATCATCGGGATCATTGACAACGACATTGTAGCTGTTGCGGAAAACGTCAATGACGCTGTCGAACAGATCGTGAAGAAGATGATCGAGAAACGCGGGATCGACGATCCCATCGTCAATCTATATTACGGCGATGCTGTCGAAGAAGAGGATGCGGAAGCGCTTTCGGAACGCCTGCAGGATCTCTTTGAAGATGCGGAGTGCATTGCAACACGCGGCGGTCAGCCATTGTATTATTACTATCTGTCCGTGGAATAACGGTTCACAGCCGCCGGCAGGCGGCTTTTTTCTATGGAATTGCAAGACGTCAAGGGAATCGGGCCGAAGCGGATCGAACTGCTCAGACAGCTTCATATCGAATCAGCGGAGGATCTTCTGCGGTATTATCCGAAGGAGTATATCGACTATACGCGTCTGTCCGCAATCCGCGAACTGACGGAAGGAGAGCACGCGACGATCCGCGTCTGCGTGCTGTCGGAGCCGAGCGTATTCTATTACAAGGGCAGGCACATCGTTTCCGTGCGTGTATCCGATGAAACCGGAACTGCTGTGCTGCGATGGCTGAATCAACCGTATCGGATCAGCCAATTCCACACTGGTGACTGCTTTCTCGCATCCGGGATTGTCAACAAAAAACGCGGGACGGTTCTGTATAATCCGCAGATCAACCGGACGAACAACGGGATCGTTCCTGTCTATGCAAGCATCAAGGGACTGACGCAGACGGTCATTCGCAGTGCAATCGGCGCAATTCTCGAACAATATGATCTGGTCGATCATTTGCCCTTGAAATGGCGGGAACAATACCGGCTGGCCGGATTCAGGGATGCGATTACCGAAATACATTTTCCGACGTCAACAGAGGCGCTGCAGGCGGCAAGGCGCAGGCTGTCCTTTGAGGATGCGTTCCTGTACTTTACGGCTGTCGGTTCTGCAAAATCGGAACGCAAACGCAGAAACGGATTTGCATTTCATATCGCGGATCGAGACGCTTTCCTGAATACACTCCCGTTTACTCCGACGGATGCGCAGCGCAAAGTGATGTCGGAAATCGAATCCGATATGCAGTCCGACGTACCGATGAACCGCCTTGTGCAGGGCGACGTCGGCTCCGGAAAAACGGTCGTCGCGGAGTACGCGCTGTATATTGCATCGCGGAACAGGAAACAGGGCGTACTGCTTGCGCCGACCGAGTTGTTGGCAGAGCAGCATTTTCATAAGCTGAAGAATCGATTTCCGGATGCTGTTCTGTACGTCGGGAGTATGAAGAAGGCACAAAAAGACGAAGCGCTTGCACGAATTGAACGTGGGGATACACAGGTTGTGATCGGTACGCATGCACTGCTGTCCGACAATGTCCGTTTCTTTGATCTCGGTCTTGTTGTCACCGACGAACAGCATCGATTCGGTGTGCTGCAGCGCGCAAAAATCGAAACAAAGGGGATACGGCCCGATGTGTTGGTTATGTCCGCAACGCCGATCCCGCGTACGATCGCACTCCTGATCTATGCCGATCTTGATCTATCCGTGATCAATGCCATGCCGCCGGGACGAAAGCCCGTCAAAACGCATTTTGTTCCGGCTGCAAAGCGTAAGGACCTGTATCGCCATATTTCGGACAAGGCAAAGGCGGGGGAACGCGCGTTTGTCGTTTGTCCGCTGATCGAACCCACGGAAGGCTTTGACGGACTTTCATTGCAGGAGCTTGTACCGGAAATACGCACGCTGATGCCGGAAATACGTGTCGGTTATCTGCACGGACAGATGCCGGAAGAGGAGAAAACTGCGGCCATGGAAGCGTTCCGTACGGGAAAGACGCCGGTCCTTGTTTCGACGACGGTCGTGGAAGTCGGTGTCGACGTGCCTGAGGCAACCGTCATGGTGATCGAGGGCGCAGACCATTTCGGCCTTGCGACGCTGCATCAGCTGCGCGGACGCGTCGGCAGAAGCAGCATGGAGTCACATTGCTATCTGCTTGCCGATAAGCTCAGTCAGCATGCAAAACAGCGAATCGAAACGCTGATTGGCACGAGCGACGGCTTCCTGATTGCGCAGAAGGATTTTGAGATGCGCGGCAGCGGAGACCTGTTCGGGGTTCGACAGAGCGGCGAGGGAGATCTGAACGGATTCCTTACAGGATGTTCTGTTGATACGATTCGAGATGCGTCCAATGCGACAAAAGAAGTCCTCACGGTTCCGACCGTAGTAAACAATTCGCTGATCGAAGAAGCATGCAGACGTTTCCGATTGCCCGGCATCATTGCGCATAACTGAAAAATCGCCGCAATCACGGCGATTTTTCAGTCGGGTCTTTTCGATTATCTCATCATGGACGAGGATCCGTTCATGTTGTTTTGAGCGTATGCAATCATACGCTTGACCATTTCGCCGCCGACGGAACCCGCCTCGCGGGAAGTCAGGTCACCATTGTAGCCCTGCTTCAGATCCACGTTGAGAGAGCTAGCCACTTCATGCTTGAAGCTCTGAAGCGCCTGTTTGCTTTCAGGAATCAAAGCACCGTTTCTGCTCATATTGATTTACTCCTTTCCGTTTTAGTGAAGGTTTTTTTCCGCATAAGCGATCATGCGTTTGACCATTTCGCCGCCGATGCTGCCGGCCTCGCGGGACGTCAGATCGCCGTTGTAACCCTGTTTCAGGTCGATATTCAGCGAGGAAGCAACTTCACTCTTAAACGACTGAAGCTTGCTCTTCGACTCGGATCCGGTATTGCCGTTGCTGTTATTGCGCGCCATGTTTTCACCTCCTTGTCGGCTTTGTTACCCTTACTTTCTGCAAATTGTGCAAAAATATGAACGGTAAAATATGGCGAATATCAGTAAAATCTGTTCTTGAATGCGAGAATGGAATGATGTATAATAAATAGATAAAATATGGAGACAAAGCTGAATGAAATCCAATCTTTTCATTTCGGAACAGGAATTGAACGAACAACGACGGATTGCGGCTGACCTGTATCGGGAGATTGCACCGCGCAATCTGACTTTCTTTGTAGAGACGTTCGGATGTCAGATGAACGTACGCGACAGCGAAACGATCCGCGGGTGGCTGACCGAGATCGGTTATTCGGAGGCAGCAGAAAAAGAATCTGCCGATTTGATCCTGTTTAACACATGCTGCGTACGCGATCATGCGGAAAAGCGGCTGATGGGGAATATTGGTGCACTGAAAGAGCTGAAGGACAACAATCCGGGACTGATCATCGGCGTCTGCGGCTGCATGATGCAGCAGGAGGGTATCGCGAAAAAGCTGCTAAAGCGTTTTCCGCATGTAAGTCTGATTTTCGGAACGAACGTGCTGCACAGGATCCCCGAAATGCTGCGTGCTGTCATGAACGGTGAACGTATTGCCGTAACCGACCGTGCGAACGATGCGATTGCGGAAACACTGCCGCGGCTTCGCGATAATCAGAGAAGCGCGTTTGTCAACATCATGTACGGCTGCGACAATTACTGCTCGTACTGTATCGTACCGTATGTGCGCGGACATGAACGGTCACGGCGTCCGGAAAATGTGCGAAACGAGATCGAATCTCTGGTATCGAACGGGATCACTGAAATCACACTGCTCGGACAGAATGTCAACTCTTACGGCAACGACGGTTCTGCCGGCATGCACTTTGCGGACCTTCTGCGATATGTGTCCGATGTTCCCGGACTGAAACGGCTGCGTTTCATGTCGTCTCATCCGAAAGATCTGAATGAGGATGTCATGCAGGCGATCGCCGAACTGCCGAACGTATGCCACCATGTGCATCTGCCTGTACAGTCCGGCAATAATGAGATCTTAAGAAGGATGAACCGCAAATATACGCGCGAACACTATCTTTCGATCATCGAACGGATGCGTACACTGGTTCCGGATATCGAGTTTACGACCGATATCATCGTCGGATTTCCCGGAGAGACAGAGGAGGCGTTCGAGGATACGCTTTCGCTGGTCGAAACAGTCGGGTTTGCCGCTGCGTTCACGTTTGCATATTCGCCCCGACAAGGGACGGTCGCTGCCAGGATGGAAGACCAGATTCCGGAATCGGTCAAAAAGCGTCGACTGCAAAGCTTGAATGCACTGCAAGCGCAAAAAACAATCGAAAACAATGAAAAATACATCGGACATGTCGGCGAGGTGCTGGTCGAAGGCTTTGACGAACGAGGACCCGAAACCATGCTGTACGGGAAGTACCAGAACTTTAAGATGGTATACTTTCCCGGCGATCCGATGCTGTTGAACCGATATATCACGGTTCAGGTGAATAAAACAAACAAAAATTCTTTATTGGGAGAAATGATCCATGCATGAATTGAAAACGTATCTGGAACTCAGTGAAAAAGTCAAGGCCGATACAGCGTTGATGGAGCTGATCGACGAATACCAGAAAGAGACAAAACAGCTGATGGACCTTCTGCAGGATCCGAACTATGACGCACAGGAGGCGATCCGCCTGACAAACGACGTAGAATGGATGTCCGGGCAGATTTCGTCCAATCCGCTGTATCAGGAATTCGTTGCTGCAAAGGATGCGCTTGATCGAGTGCTCCGTGAAAAAGCGGCAATGTCCATGCCTTGCGATTGCAACTGCAGCACATGCAAAGCGGAATGCAGCTCACGGGAGGAAACGAAATGAGCGAACTGACGCCGATGATGCGCCAATACATGGAGGTCAAGCAGCAATATCCGGACTGCTTCCTCTTCTACCGTCTCGGCGACTTTTACGAGATGTTTTTTGACGATGCGATCGAAGGCTCCAAGATCCTGGAGCTGACGCTGACGGGACGCGACTGCGGGCTGGAGGAACGTGCGCCCATGTGCGGTGTTCCGTATCATGCGGTCGATTCGTACGTCAACAAGATGATCTCTTTGGGCCACAAGGTTGCGATCTGTGAGCAGATGGAGGATCCTGCGCTTGCCAAGGGGCTTGTGACACGATCTGTCACGCGTGTCATTACGCCGGGAACCGTCATCGAGGAAAAGATGCTTGACAGCGCAAAAAACAATTATATCTTTGCGCTGAATTATTCGCAAAACGGGATCGGATACGCGTACTCCGATATTTCGACCGGCGTTTTCTATTGCTGCGAGGTATATGGCTCGAACGCTTCGGTCATTCTGTTTGATGAACTGACGCGCCTGATGCCGTCTGAAATCGTTGCAAACGAGCTTCTCTTTGAACAGGACTATCTGACTAAGCGCATCCGCTCCGGCTATTATCTCGAAAAGCTGCCGAACGTGCGATTCCATCCGGAGCAGGCGGAGAACCGCTTGAAACAGCACTTTGCCGTGTCCTCGATGAAGGGGTACGGTCTGGACGGAAAGACGCTTGCCGTCGGCGCGGCCGGCGCGCTGCTTTCGTATCTGGAGGATACGCAGAAGAACGCGTTAACGCATATTCACTCGATCAGGCTTCTGAATCGTTCGTCGTTTATGCAGCTTGATGCATCTACGCGCCGCAATCTCGAACTGACGCAGCCGCTGCAGTTTAACGGCAGCAAGAAAAGCACGTTGCTGTATCTTCTGGATGCGACAAAGACCAGCATGGGCGCGCGTCTTTTGCGCAGTTGGATCGACTGTCCGCTTCAGTCAAAGGATGAGATCGTATACCGCCTTCAAGCAGTCGATACGTTTGCAAAGGACCTCCGCACAAGAAAGATGCTCGGAGAGTACTTGGATTCCGTATACGATATCGAGCGTCTGACAAGCAAGATCGCGTACGGGACGATCAACGGGCGCGACTGTATCGCGCTTCTGAATTCGCTGCGGCAAATCACGCCGATCACGATGCTGTTGTGCGGAATACCGACCGAAGCGATCGACGCCATCGTGCGAGAACTCGATCCGATGGATGATGTGATCGCGCTGATCGATTCTGCGATTTCACCGAATCCACCCGTCAATATCAAGGACGGAGGACTGATTCGCAAAGGATACAACGCAGAGGTCGATGAGCTTAGAGCTGTATCCGGAGACAGTCAGAGCATGCTCGATCGCATCGTACAGCGTGAACGTGAAGCGACCGGAATCAAAACACTGCGGATCGGCTACAATCGTGTATTCGGTTACTATATCGAGGTCACAAAGTCCTTTACGCAGAATGTTCCGTATTATTACGAGCGCAAACAAACGCTTGCAAATGCGGAACGATACATTACGCCGGAACTGAAGGAGCTTGAACAAAAGATCCTGAACGCGGCGGATCGGCTGCTGGAGCTTGAAACCGAGCTGTTCCAGGAGATCAAAAAGACGCTCCTTGCCTGCACGGAAAGGATGCAGCAGGACGCAGTACTGCTGGCGCGGCTTGACGTATTCCGCGCGCTTGCGGAGGTTGCCGTTTCCAACCGATACGTGATGCCGGTCATCTCGGATGCACCGGTGATCCGGATCAAAAACGGACGTCATCCGATTGTCGAGAAAGCCATGAAGAATGGGTTCATTCCGAATGACGTGCAGCTCGACGTCGAAAACAACCGCCTGCTGATCGTCACCGGCCCGAATATGGCCGGAAAATCGACCTATATGCGTCAAGTCGCGCTTATTACGCTGATGGCGCATATCGGATCCTTTGTACCGGCGGACGAAGCGGAGATCGGCATCGTTGACCGCATCTTTACGCGGATCGGCGCGAGCGATGACCTCGCATCCGGCCAGAGCACCTTCATGGTCGAAATGAGCGAGATGGCGAACATCATCAACAACGCAACGAAGGACAGCCTGTTGATCCTTGATGAGATCGGTCGCGGCACAAGCACGTTTGACGGTCTTTCGATCGCCTGGTCTGTGCTTGAACATATTGCAAATCCGATCCTCTGCGGCGCAAAGACGCTGTTTGCTACACATTATCACGAATTGACGGAGCTCGAAGGCAAGTTGGACGGCGTTGTAAACTACCGTATCACGGTCAAGGAGATCGGCGACGACGTTCTGTTTCTGCGCAAGATCGTGAAGGGCAGTGCGGATAAGAGCTTCGGCATCCAGGTTGCGCGGCTTGCCGGTTTACCGGATACCGTGATTTCTCGTGCAAAAGAGATCCTCGGCGAATTGGAACAGTCGGATCTCTTGACGCGAGAACCGAGCAAGGAGACCGGAAGGGAACCGGAGACCGTCGGAAACCGTGTTGAACAGTCGATTCTGAACGATCTCAAAAAGATCGATCTCGATCATATGACGCCGATCGAAGCGTTTATGAAGCTGCATACATATCTGGATGCGATGAAGGGGGAATAGCGTATGCCTGTGATTCGTGTATTGAAACCGCAGGTTGCAAATCAAATTGCCGCAGGCGAAGTCGTAGAACGACCGGCTTCCGTTGTGAAAGAGCTGATCGAAAATGCAATTGATGCCGGCGCAACGGCAATCGGCATACGCATCGAAAACGGCGGCATGCGCAGCATTACCGTGACTGACAACGGCTGCGGTATTGCAAAGGAAGACTGCAGGAATGCATTTCTTCGTCATGCAACCAGCAAGATCGAAACAGCGGAGGACCTGTCGCATGTACTGACGCTCGGATTTCGCGGTGAAGCGCTTGCGTCGATTGCATCCGTATCGAAGGTGACCATGACGACCCGCCCGAAGGATGCAGACGTTGGCACAATGATTGTTTACGACAACGGCGTAATCGTCAAAGAAGAGGATGCGCCATGCGTATTCGGGACCTCCTTTACCGTTGAAGAGCTGTTTGCTTCGGTTCCCGCAAGGTTGAAATTCCTAAAATCTGCACGCACCGAAGCAGGCTACATCGGAGACTACATCAGCAAGATGATCCTTGCGCGGCCTGAGATTTCCTTCCGCTATGAATCCGACGGAAAGATCGTTTATGAGACATACGGAGACGGAAGTCTGTTCAATGCTGTTTTCTGCGTTTACGGTGCGGCGATCGCGGATAAGCTTGTTCCGGTTGCGTATGACAACGGCTACATAAAGGTGACGGGCTATTTGGGACTGCCGGAAATCTCACGGAACAATCGCACCTATCAGACGCTGTTCATCAACGGACGTTCCGTCCGCGCAGCGTCTGTATCGGCAGCGGTACTGCAGGCATACGACACACGACTGATGATTGGCAGGTTTCCGTTCTTTGTGATCAACCTGTCGCTTGCACCGCAGGAGGTCGACGTCAATGTACATCCGACCAAGGCAGAAGTGCGGTTTGCGGATGAGAATCGCGTATTTACGTCCGTTTCAGCAGCATCAAGGCTTGCGCTCGATACCGTATCACAGCATGTTGAATCCGCGTTCGAGCATGTTCAGCCGAAGCAGCCGGACGCGGATCAAGCACAGCCGGAGCGTACGTATACACCTGCTCCCAAAGTGGACTTCCATGCGTATTCATCCAATCAGCCGGCATTTCATTACAGGGAGAGCGGACCGATCCGCACGTTCGAGCAAAAAGGAAGCGTTGGCAGCGTACCGAGCTTTACGATCGAAACAGATCGTCCCGCACCTCGCAAGAAGGAAGATGCCGAAACGCTTTTCAGTACAGAACTGCCGGACATCATCGGCTGCATCTTTCAGACCTACTGGCTCGTGACTCGCGGTGATACGCTGTACCTGATCGATCAGCACGCGGCACACGAACGCAGACTGTATGACGATCTTTGTTCGCGCAAAACCGAGCTTACCGCACAGCGTCTGCTCGTCCCGCGCGAGGTGAAGCTGACGCCCTCGGAAATGTCCGTATGGGAGGCAAACGGTTCCGTATTATCGGATCTTGGATTCGGCTTGACAAAGACCGGCGCGATGACGCTGCTGATGTCCGAAGTGCCGGTCTTGAATGGACAGCTTTTGAATGAAGCGTACCTTATGACGGTTCTTTCGATGCTTTCCGAACAGACACAGAATGCTGCCGGTGCGCTGTTAAAGGAACAGCTGATGCAGACGGCATGCAAACATGCGATCAAAGGCGGTGAGCCTGTCACACGTGAAGAGATCGCATCGCTTCTGGAACTGTTCCTGAACGGTGAGATTCCGCTGACCTGTCCGCACGGACGGCCTGTCGTGGTACGAATCACAAAAACGGAGCTTGAAAAAATGTTCCGCAGAATCGTATGAACGAGAAACCTGTCGTTCTTTGTATCGTTGGACCGACAGCATGCGGAAAAACTGCCTTATCGGTTGCAGCTGCGCTTGCGCTGAACGGGGAAATCGTTTCTGCTGACGCTGTTGCGGCCTATCGCGGACTGGACATCGGCTCTGCCAAACCGAACGTTTCCGAACGCAAGGGCGTGCCGCATCATCTGATCGATTGTGCGGAAATCACCGACGACAGCTTTACGGTATCGACCTTTCGCTCGCTTGCGCGCGATGCGATCGAAGGCATTCATTCGCGCGGGAAGCTGCCGATTGTCGTCGGCGGCAGCGGCCTGTATCTGGATGCAATCTTTGCCGATATGCGCTTTTCAGCGCCTTCAGACACGGATGTTCGCGCTTCGATAGAGAATGAATACGATACGGATCGAAATGCTGTTTTTGAAGCACTCAAGCGTTCCGATCCTGTCACGGCAGCGAGGCTCCATCCGAACGACAAAAGACGGGTCGTTCGCGCAATGGAGGTATACCGTATAACAGGGAAGTCGTTTTCAGAGCTGAACGCTTCTTTTGAAACCGCACAGCAAGAGGATGATACGTATCGGTCTGTTCGAATCGGATTGAACATGGATCGCAGTCTTCTGTATGAACGGATCAACGAACGCGTTGAACAGATGATCGCGGACGGGCTCGTTGAGGAAGCGTTTCACCTGTTTGATCTCGGTTATACGCCGGATCGGTATCGCGCAATGCAGTCGATCGGATATGCAGAGCTCATTGACGTCTACCGGGACACAGATACAATAGAAAACGCGATAGAAAGGATCAAGCTCAATACCCGGCATTTTGCAAAAAGACAGATCACCTGGTTCAAGCGAAACAGATCCACAATATGGTTCGATCCGCTCAGAACACCGACAGAAGAGATCATCAGTAAGATTACGGAGTATATCAATGGACATACAGACAACAATTGAACAGGCGGAAGCGCGTGCGCAAAAAGCGTATCAGAAAGCCGAAAGGACAGCAATCATCTGTCAGGAGCGAGTGCTTGCCGCATTTCAGAAGCATCGAATTTCGGCGCGTCATTTTGCACCGACGGAAGGATACGGGTATGACGATATCGGCAGAGACGCTCTGGATGAGTTGTTTGCCGATGCACTTCAGGCGGAATCCGCGCTTGTGCGTCCGCAGATCGCGAACGGTACGCACGCAATCTTCCTTGCGCTGTCCGGCGTCACGGAGCCGGGGGATACCATCCTTTCGCTGACCGGCGCACCGTATGATACGCTGGAAAGCGCTGTAGGATTGAACGGCGATCTGCCGAATGCCCTGACACGGTTCGGGATCCGGTTTCATTCGGTTCCGTTTGCAGACGACGAGATCGATCTTGAAGAGGCAGGGGAGCTGCTGAAAAACGATCCTTCCGTAAAAATGGTCTATCTGCAACGTTCGAGAGGCTATGCGTGGCGCAAAGCGCTGACGATTCGCGAGATCCGTGAAACGATTGCGTTTGTTCGCAAGATCAGACCTGATGTCATCGTATTCATCGACAACTGTTACGGCGAGTTTACGGAGACAGAGGAACCGACGGCGGTCGGCGCGGACTTGATGGCGGGAAGTCTCATCAAGAATTGCGGCGGCGGCATTGCGCCTACCGGCGGATACATTACCGGCAGGAAGGACCTGATCGAAGCGGTTGCATTTCGACAAACCGTACCGGGATGCGGCAAAGAGATTGGTTCTTATGCCGCTTCCTATCGGCCGTTTTATCAGGGGCTGTTCATGGCGCCGCACACCGTTTTGCAGTGCATGAAGAGTGCGATCCTGTTTGCCGCATTGTTTGAAACGCTCCAATATAATACGCTCCCGTCCGTCAACGACGAAAGGAGCGATATCATACAATCGGTACAGTTTCGTACAAAAGAAGAGATGATCGCGTTCACGCAGGCGGTACAGGCGGCTGCACCGATCGACAGCTTCGTTGTGCCGGAACCGTGGGATATGCCGGGCTACACAGATCAGGTCATCATGGCTGCTGGGGCGTTTGTGCAGGGCGCAACGACAGAGCTTTCTGCGGACGGCCCGATTCGAGAGCCGTATACGGCCTATCTGCAGGGGGCGCTGACCTATGAACATGCCGTACTGGCTGCAAGGTCCGTGCTGAAGGCGTTAATAACTCCGCATTAAACCTGTCACGCAACCTAGGATCTCAACGCGGTCTGACGGATAGAGCATTGGGGAGAAGGCTTCGTTTTCCGGACGGAGCTCGATCTCCTTTTCTTTTTGGAAAAAGCGTTTGACGGTGACTTCTTCGCCGTCGACGCGCGCTACGACAATATCGCCGTCGTGCGGAACCGCGTCCTGTTCAACGACAATGATATCACGATCGAAGATCCCGGCATTGTACATACTGTCGCCGTCTACACGGAGCATAAAAACGTCGCTCCTTACGCCGTGTACGAGCATAGACGGAATCGGAAATTCGTCCTCACGGTTCTCATGCGCATGGATCGGATACCCGGCGGCAACTTTTCCGAGAAGCGGAACGGACTCTGAACGATCGGCAATCGGTGCGGCGACAGTATAGGAACGTTTTTTGTTCGGATCGACTGAAAGGATGCCTTCGTCGATCAGCTGCCGAAGATATCGGTGCACAGAGGCAGGGGATGTCAACCCGACGCCCGTGCAGATTTCACGAACCGTAGGCGGATAACCGTTTTTTCTTTGTTCGTTCAGAATAAACTGAAAGATCTTGTCCTTTGCATCGCTGATTTTGCGCATCGTCCCACCTCCGTGATGATTGTATCACAGCTGTCTGAAAAATGCAAACAAATGTTCGTAATATTTTCAGGATTCGTCGGAAGAAGGAGAGGGCTCAGGAGAATCTTCGCGAAGCTTAATGTATTTTGCAGCAAGTCGGCTCTTTTCTTCCGTCATAGCGGCATAATGCTTGCGGGTCGTGTTGACGTCTTTGTGACCGAGCACATCGGCAACCAGATAGATGTCGCCGCTCTCCTGATAGAGCATCGTACCGTAAGTGCTGCGCAGTTTATGCGGCGTGATCTTTTTCAACGGCGTTGCGATCTGCGCATACTTTTTCACAAGGTTTTCAACGGCGCGCGGTGTGATGCGTTTTCTCTGCATGGACAGAAAGAACGCGGATTCATGTCCGGCAATCGGGATAACAGTTTTTCGTTCTTCAAGATACTCCAAAAGTGCGGCGCGTACTTCCGGACCAAAAGCAAGCGTTTCCTGATTGCCGCCTTTGCGTGTAACAATGAATTCATTTTTAGAAAAATCCACATCGTTCAGGTCGATTCCGACAAGCTCGGAGATTCGGATTCCGGTGCCGAGAAACAGAGAGAGGATCGCGACGTCGCGCAGCTTCGTCGCATCGTGGTATCTGCGCTGTGCCTTACTCAAACCGCTGCCTTGCTCGGCAGAATCGAGAAGATCCGCGACCTCGTTGGCCTCAAGTCGAATAATGGCTTTTTCATGCAGCTTCGGCGTGTCGACCAACGCAGCACAATTTGTTTTGATCAACTCTTTTTTATATAAATATTTAAATAATGCACGAATAGCCGATAATTTGCGGGATTTCGCACGTTCATTGTTTTCGATCAGTTTTTCGACTTCTGCGGTTTGGTTCTTATACAGTGAGATGTATTCCAGATAAAGCTCAATATCAAGGGAGCAGAGGAGTTCCAGATCGGTGCATGACAGATCCCGGATCGCTTTATCGGAAAACCGATCGATTTGTCCGGACGTCAAAAATCGAAAGAATGTACGAAGATCGACAGCATATCCGTAACGTGTCAATACCGACGTCGTCGGTTCGATGGCTCGAAAATATAACCGGCAAAAACCGGGCAGTTCCGATAAAACGTTTCTGAAGCGCTCGGTCATGATTTGTTTCTTTTCGAGCTGGTAATCACTCATGCAACAGCCTCCAAATCGGGAAGAATAAGATTTTTCGTATATACGAATTATAACAAAACTATTCGTTAAAGACAAGTTTAACGAATAGTTGTTTACAGAAAGGATACATTTTCGGCGTATTATGCGTTATTCGGGCTTCAAACCGTCTGCGTCAGTCGATTCTGTGCATTCGTCCTGAAGTGCTTTGATCGCATCGCGTGCCAGTTTGTCACAGCGATTGTTTTCAGCATTGTCCGAATGTCCTTTAACTTTATGAAAGCATACAACATGCGTTTCACATAGCGCAAGCAATTGTTCCCATAGATCGCGATTGTCGACTTCGCCGCGGTTTGCCGTTTTCCAACCGTTTTGCTGCCAGCGTTTCAGCCAGCCTTTTTCAAAAGCGCCGCACAGATATGCGCTGTCGGTATACAGATCGACTGAGCAGCTGCGTTTCAAAAGTCGCAATGCTTCGATCGCAGCAGTCAGCTCCATGCGGTTGTTTGTCGTTTCTGCGGCGTTCCCACTGGCTTCTTTGCGATGCGAACCGTACAACAGCACGCAGCCCCAGCCGCCCGGTCCCGGATTGCGCGAACAAGCGCCGTCAGTGTAGATGTCGACCCGATCCATGTTTCCTCATTTCCGATCAAAAAATAATATATAATCTATAATCACAGACAATTGCAGATGCTTGAGATCGCCGGAAAGCATCTCTGTCTGTATGGTATCATGTTCTTTCAGGAATGTCGAGAGCTTTGTCTCATATTTTTCGATGAGTTCACGAATCGGTTTGATGGAATCGTCTTTAATTTGTACAAGATTACGTTCGATTTCTGCGCATTCTTTTTGCATTGAGTGCAGACGGTTCAACAGCTCCGTCGGATCACATTCCGCTTTGTCAAAGGCCAGAGCAAGTCCGCAGAGTGTTTCCGGAACCGTGTTCATAAGTTTTACTAAAGTGCGGATTGCATCTGCCGCCTCTTTATCTCCGTCGATCGTCAGCTTCAACGCATGCTTTTCAACGATATACGGCGTTGCCTCAAATCCGTCTGCACGCACTTGTGCTTGCACTTTCACAAGACTCGTTTCATTGGTATATGCGGCAGCAAATACGCGATACACAGACCCGTCCGGATACACAACTCCTGCTGCGCCGAGCCGACGCAGCTCTTCTGCATGCGCCTGTGCATCGGATTCTTCTATGAATGCGCCCATTTGGAGAATATAGAACGGCGTTTCTTCAATTGAAATGGTTTCCTTTGTCTTTTCAGACGGTTTCGGCGCAGGACTGTTCTGCTCGATTTTAGCATCCTGTTGCTGAAGAGCCGCCGCGATCTCCTTATCTTCAGACGGCCCCGAAATACAGCCGTATACCGGAATCACGACATTGTCCAGCAGAAAACTGCCGACCGGAGACAGAACAACGATTGTTGCGATCAAGATGATGCTGAAGATAACGATCAATGCAGTCCATACGCGCCCGGAACGTGACGTATGGTTGCGTTTTACAGGCATATGTCTGTGCTTTTCCATAGAAAAAACCTCCTTGCGATGTTGTTACAGCATACGCACGGAAGGTTTCCTATATGTCATGTACGTGTATTATTCTTTTTCCGGAGGATCCTGCATCGGCATAATGATATCCGGAACCGATGAGAGCGGGATCGCGTTGCTGACATATTTCTTCAGCGTGAAGCGGAAGCACGTCCACTCCCCTTCCTTGCTGTCGACCTCGATCTGTTCCTCAAGCTGGTCCATAATCTTCTTCGCAATGGAAAGACCAAGCCCGGTACCGCCGTCCTTACGCGACTGGTCGACCTTATAGAACCGCTCGAATACGCGGCTCATGTTTTCCTTCGAAATGCCGATACCGTCATCCCAGACCTCTATCATCACTTCGTGCGGTGTGTCGGACGCACGAAGGCGGATCCTGGTCTTTGCATAGCGAAGTGCATTGTCGATCAGGATCACGAGTACCTGCTCGATGCGATCGCGATCGCTGAGCACAGGCGACAAAGATTCTTCTGTTTCAAGTTCAATGGTGATGTTGCGCTTCCTTGCTTCGGTCTGGAAGCTTTGACGAACCTCTTCCAAAAGCTCGTTTGCATCAAACATCGTCATTTCCATTGCTTCCGTGCCAGCTTGCAGACGGGAAAGCTGCAGCATATCCGTGATCAGTCTGGAAAGTCGTTCCACTTCATGCAGCATGATCGTATAGTAGCGCTTCTGTGCTTCCGGATCCTTTACCATACCATCGGACAACGGCTCCAAAAGACCGCGCAGCGAGGTTAACGGCGTGCGCAGCTCATGGCTGATGTTTGCAACATACTCGTTGCGCATGCGTTCCAGCTTTTCGATTTCCGTTGCGTCCTTAAACAGACCTACAGCGCCGATACAGCCTTCCGTATCGGATAGCACAGGCACGATCGAGATCCAAAGCACGCGTTCTCCGGGCAGGTTGTAATGGAACATACGCGGCTCTTCGGAATCTACGACAGCCTCAAACGCCTCCCATACGGAACGGTCAGGGACGAGATCCAACGTAGTATGTACATCGACGGATCCGAACATTTTCATCAACGCCGGGTTATAGTGTGTCAATACGCCTTGTTTGTCGATCGCGGCAACGCCGTCGCTAAAGCTGGATAAGATGTAACCCAACTGACGTTTCTCATTCTCAAGCTGACGGATCGTCGAAGAAAGCGCTCTGCTCATGTTGTTGAGCGTACGCGCAAACAATCCAAGCTCGCCGGGATATCCGTCCTTGGCGCGCACATCGTAATTGCCTTTGGAAAGCTGTTTGGCGACCTGTGTCATCTCTGTAATCGGATGCAGCATCTGGTTGACAGCAAAATATGCCGTCAGTATCAGAAGCGGAAGCAGCAAGAGCATGACAAGCCACAGCGATCGGGTCAGTCTGGAGAACGCACTATTGATGTTACTGATCTCTCGGATCAAAACAAAGCAACCGGATGGCCGCGATTCGTTCCAGGCATACAGCGGTCTTCCGATGCAGATCGCAGCGGTTCTTCCGCTGATCTTGTAGTCGTCCAACTCGACTGTCTGACCGGAGAACAGCTTTTGACAAATGCTGAGCAATCGTTCATCCAGAACGATGCTTTCATTGTTCGTGCTTGTCACATATGTATTCCGCAGCGTATCGCCGATGATCAGGATATATGACGTGTTCTTCGAAGATGACAAAGAATCCAGATACCACTGGCAGGACGCGTTTACAAAGTCGGGTCCGTACGGCTGAGAATACAGCTGCTGTACGCTGTCCGCAGATTGATTCAGCGATTTGTGCTCCAAATCTATGTAGGTTCTTCTACCGAAATAAGTATACGCAAGAACCAGCAGCACGTTTCCGATGATCAGCAGCACGATGCAGATCAGAAAAGCTCTGCGAAATACCTCTCCTCTGCGTTTCATACGAGTTTACGGGTTTTCTAACTCAAATTTGTAGCCGACGCCGTAAATGGTTTTAATGCTCCAGCCCAGTCCCTCGGAATCGAGCTTGGCGCGAAGGCGTTTGATGTGCGTGTCGACCGTTCTGGTTTCGCCTGCAAAGTCATACCCCCACACGCGGGACAGAAGCGTATCGCGTGTGAATACTTGTCCCGGATTGGACGCGAGCATGTACAGGATCTCAATCTCTTTCGGCGTGCAGATGATATGCTTGCCGCGTAGTGTAACGGAATAGCTGTTGAGATCAATGACAAGGCCGTTGTACGTCAGCAGATTCGGATCATTCGATTCTTCCTTTTTTTCAACACGGCGCAGAATTGCCTTGACGCGCGCGACGACCTCGCGCGGGCTGAACGGTTTTACGATATAATCGTCTGCACCGAGCTCAAGGCCGAGAATCCGATCGATCTCCTCCCCCTTTGCTGTCAGCATGACGATCGGAAGCGCGGATGTCTTGCGGATCTCGCGGCAGACGTCGATACCGGATTTCTTCGGCATCATGATATCAAGGATCATCAATGAAACGGAACTGTCGGCTTTTTCCAGGCCCTCTTCTCCGTCAAATGCGTCAATGACTTCATAGCCTTCGGCTTCGAAATAAATACGTAAGGATTCATGTACAACGGGCTCGTCGTCACAAATCAGAATTCTTGCAGCCATCAAAATACCCTCCCAGTTTTCTGATTCTATTATATCAGGCGGACAGATTCCGGCAAGTGGTTTCCATAATCGTTTTCCCTAATTTCACAGGAATGCCATGATTACGGCAGAGACAGCAGACGGTTGTACTCCTGCAGAAGCAGATCGTATGCCGCATGATAATCATCCGTATTCGATGCGCTGCGCATACGGTCTATGAGATCGGCCAGATATGCTTTCTCTGCATCGGAAATCAATTCGTTGTCCTGCATCAGCGACTCGACCGCGAAGATCAGCGCGTCGCCTTTTTGTTTGAGCGCATCGAGAGAAGAATCGATCGTACAGACCGGGAACTCTGCAATGAACTGCGCAATGCTGCGATCGGTTCTCACCCACGTATCTTCAAACAGTTTATCGAGGATATCGTCGCTCAAATTGTAGAACGGATTGCCCGGACGCAGCAGAACAAACGTACGCTGTTCGATATCGTCAGGATCGCAGAATTTGCCGGCGATCGCGCCGGAATGCTTGCAGATCGACAGCGTCACATGCATATCGCAGGCCTCTGTCGGCACGTTTGAATATGTGAACCAATCCGTCACGGTCTTATATCCGGAAAACGCTTTCCTGCTGTTCTGATAGTGTACGCAGGCGTCAGAAGCGAGCTTACCGGAAATCGGACAAACGGTACGCTGTACAAGGCCAAGCGTTGTTTCTGTTTCTTTGATGATCGGATCGCTTTGTACGCCGTTCATCAGAGGCTCCATAAACAGATGCCAGAGCTCCGCCGCGTATGCACCGCCGGTCGAGTTTGTTTCGAGCTTGTTTGCAGGATAATCGTGACCGATCCAAACGACGGCGGTATACTTACAGGTCATGCCCGCAAAGAATACGCTTGCATAGTCGGAATTGGTACCGGTCTTCCCCGCTACTTCGTATCCGTCAATTCTGGCTTTGGAGCCGGTACCGGATTCGACTGCATTCTTTAGTATGTCGACGAGCAAATATGCCGTTGCCGGATCGGAATAAACCTTCACCTGCGTTCCGCGGATCACATCGGCATTCAGGATCACATTGCCCTCGTTGTCCGTGACCTTTGTAAAGGACAGCGGCTCGTTATAATACCCGTTGTTGGCGATGGCGGCATATGCAGCGCACATTTCAAGCGGCGAGATACCGCTTGTGCCGAGCGCGAGACCGGGGCCGTCTTTATTGATACGCGATTCGGGAATGCCGAGGCGCTTCATATACGCAACAGCGCGGTCAATCCCCACATATTTTGAGAACAGCATGCGTGCGGCAACGACATTCAGAGATTGAACCAATCCGTATCGGAGCGTGACAGGACCGTAATGCTTTTTTTGAAGCCCGCCTTCCGGATAGCCTTTCTCGCCGCCCCATCCGTCGATGTTGCCTTCGGTGTTCGCTACGATCGTTGCGGGAGAAGCCCCGTTGTCAAGCGCCGGGCCGTAAATACTGAGCGGCTTAATGGACGATCCTACCTCTACATAGCTTTGCGTTGCACGATTCAAGCCCTTGCGGATGATCGGTTCTGTGCGTCCGCCGATGATCGCGCGGATTTCACCGGTCGACTGATCCATGACGACCGCAGCCGCCTGCGGCTCGATCGTTTCGATCGTAATGCTGTCGGAGATCGTTTCCGTAATCACGTTCTGACTCATATCCGCCAGCTTCGGATAACCGTCCCAATTCGTAATTGCAGACTGTACAGTATTCTGCACATTGGGATCGAGTGTCGTGTAGATGCGGTAACCGCCGGTCCTGAGCTTGTTTTCGTACAGCTGACGGTTTTGCGTATTATTGACCACACCATCCTTTTGGAGCCAATGCGTGATCACGTCATCGATACAGTACTCCACAAAGTACGCATAATCGTACATCCTGCTGTTTTCGGATTTCGGGATGATGTACAGCTCTTCATTCAGCGCATTCAGATACTGCTCACGCGTGATCTTGTCGTTTTCGTACATACGCGCAAGGACGGTATTCGTGCGCGCGACCGTGTATTTCTCATACGCATCCTCGTCGCGGCCGTAGGTTTCCCAATAGTAATTCAGGCGCGGATTGTATCGGTACGGGTTTTGCGTTAGACCTGCAATCAAAGCGCATTCGCGTACCGTCAGCTCGTTCAGATCCTTGCCGAAGTAGTCTTTGGCAGCGGTTTTGACGCCGTAGTTCGATCCGCCGAGATAGATATCATTCAGATATGCTTCGAGTATGTCATCCTTCCCCATGACCTTTTCGCATTGCAGTGCAAGAAAGGCTTCCTGGATTTTCCGCTTATAGGTGCGTTCAGCTCCAAGGACTTTATTCTTGATCAACTGCTGCGTGATCGTGCTGCCGCCGGATGAGTTGCTGTTGCCGAGAATCTCCAGCGCGGCAGAAAACAGGCGCTTGAAATCGACGCCGCTGTGCTTATAGAAGCGAACGTCTTCCACGGAAATGAATGCGTTGCGCAGCATCTCCGGAATATCTTCAAGATCGACCCAGTCACGGTACTCAATTGCCGTGATCGACATGAGCTCATTGCCGTTCATGTCATAGAGATAGGAAGTACGGTCGCTCTTGGTCAGCTGTGCGATATCAAATACGGGCGTAGTGTCGATATATGCCTTCAAAACACCATAGGCGAGACCTGCACCGGCCATGCCGACGATCAGGATCGCAACAAGCAACAGTTTGAGCGATAAAAACAACACGTCCAAAGCAAACAGCTTTCGCCCTTTGTTTTGCGTGAAAAGAGATTCTTTTCCGATAGGAAACCGTTTTTTTGCATTACTTTCCATGTGTAAAGTATATCATACTTTTCCCGATTCGGAAGAGTTTTTTACCGAATTCACAAAAATAACACGTTCCTGTGAAAAAAAGCTTGCCTTTTTCAAAAGAATGCCGTATAATACCATCTGTTCGGGGCTTTAGCGAAGTTGGCTATCGCGCTACACTGGCAGTGTAGAGATCAGGGGTTCGACTCCCCTAAGCTCCACCAAATGAGCCGCGCAAATGCGCGGCTCTTGCTATATCCTGTGGATTACAAAGACTTTAGATCGGTATTCGTATACGTCAGATAGCGGAAGGATACGTCGTTTTCTGTTTGCCTCTCTCCGGCATCTGAAAGAATCCAGTTCGGAAGCTGATTCAGATTCGGAAAGAAACGATCGGAATCTACGTCTGTTTCGGTCATCGTAACCAGCGCAGAGGAACAAAACGGCAAAAGCAACCGATAGATCTGTTCGCCCCCGCAGACAAATACGGAATCCGGCCTTCGATCCGCAAGAAGCGCGCGCAATTGAGACAGATCCCGACAGGCCATCGCGCCTTCCATCGCATAATCCGGATCGCGGCTGAAAACGATGTTTTCACGGCCGGGCAGCGGCAGACCGTTCGGAAAGGTCGCAAGCGTTTTGCGTCCGACGATGATGGTATTTCCCGAAGTCAGCGTGCGAAAACGGCGCATGTCGGAACGAATGCGCACAAGAAGTCTGTTCTCTTTTCCGATCCCCCATTCTTCGGAGACGTTTACGATTGCAATCATGATTCAGATCGCGACGGGAATGGTCCCGTCAAAAGGATGATACTTGTAATCTTCCATCCGGAAGCTCTTCGTTGTGAAAGCATAAAAGTCCGTCACATTCGGATCGACCGAAAACTTCGGCGCATCATACGATTCCAGCTTCAGCATACGTTCGACCATTTCCACATGCCTGTCATAGATATGACAATCAGCAATGACGTGTACAAGCTCGCCGGGTTCCAGGCCGGACACCTGTGCAAACATATGAATAAGCGCTGCGTATTGTACGACGTTCCAGTTGTTTGCGGTCAACATATCCTGGGAACGCTGATTCAGGATGGCATTGAGTTTGTTTCCGGCAACGTTGAAGGTCATGCTGTACGCGCAAGGATACAGATGCATTTCGTGAAGGTCCTGAAAGTTGTACATGCTCGTCAGGATCCTGCGGCTTGCCGGATCATGCGTGAGCTGCCACAGTACGCGATCGACCTGATCGAATTCCCCCTCCGGATATCGGTGCTTCTGTGCAAGCTGATACCCGTATGCCTTGCCGATCGAACCGGTTTCATCTGCCCAGCTGTCCCAGATGCGGCTTGAAAGATCGTGCACATCGTTGGATTTCTTCTGCCAGATCCACAGAAGCTCATCGATTGCCGATTTCCAATAGGTCCTGCGCAGCGTCATGATCGGAAACTCTTTCTGAAGATCGTACCGGTTGACGATGCCGAACAGCTTGACTGTATGCGCGGGCGTACCGTCCTCCCAATGCGGACGTACGGAAAGCGAGGTGTCCCAAACACCCTCGCTTAAGATCCTTCGGCAATTTTCAATATAGACCTGATCCGCGTAGCTCATAACAAAACCTCCGATATGATCGGTATCATTATACCACAATCGGAGGTTTACGCAAGATTATGTTTTTGTGATAAAGACGTTTGAGCAGTTTTTACACGTCACCCGGATCTTGCCCTTGTGTCTCGGCGCACGCATGCGGAGCTTACATTGCGGGCATTTGAAATACCGGTATGTTTTGCGGTCCTTCCATTCCTGCTTTTTGGAGGAGAACCAGCGGCGAATCCGCTGCGTCCGGTACAGATAGCGTGTGTTTTCCTTCTGCCGTTTAGCAATGTTCCGAGAGAATACACGAAACGCCCAGTAAGCCATCAACGCGATCCCGATCCCATATACAACATAGTACAAGATGCGGAACACGTTGTATGCGCCGATCATCTCATGACGCAGAAACAGCAAGGAAAGGAACGTGAACAGAATCGCAGTCAAAAGACATCCGAGACTCAGCCGGTTCAGAAACTTTGCAAAGGCGTCGACGCCGTTGCGTCCCTGCATAAAACGATATAAACGATTACGAAAGCTCATATTGATCTCCTATGACGTTTTCCGTCACCTGTGTTTGCACGGTTTCCTGCTCTTTCCCGCTCTCGACAAAAAAAGGATAATAACAGGTATACAGGAATCCGTTCACGACACATTTTACAAACAAAAAGACCAGAACAAACAGAAGAACAAGATAGATGAGACGGAAGGTCCGTCGCTGCGGCGCCTGATTTGTTCTGCGCTGTTGCTCTTCAAAGATAGAGCTCCAGCCGAACGGCGGCTCGTTTTCGTTGGTCGCATTTCCTCCCGTATAGGAGCCTCCGTAGTATCCCTGGCCCGTACGGTAATATGTCTGCCAGGGATTGGAACCGTATCCGTACTGCTGGTACGTTGCCTGCTGTCGTTCCGAAGCGCGGTATGCGGCGCGCTTTTCTGCCGATTTGATCTGATCGTACGCAACATTGACGTCGTTCATCTTCGCTGCAGCGGACGGATCGTTGGGGTTCAGGTCCGGATGGTATTTTTTGGCAAGCCGTCTGTATGCGTTTCGGATTTCTTCATCCGTCGCCGTTTCCGGAACGCCGAGAACCGTATACGGATTCTTTGCCATGCCGAACTGATCCCCCTTTCTTTTCATCTTTTGTTATGTTACTCAATTTTAATCGATTCGTCAATGCAGTTCACAAGATTGTTGCATTTCATCTGCAATTTTGTACAGAATGGGTTCTGATGCTCCTTTGACGGTATTGTGAATTGACACGGAAACGATCTCATGATAGTATACAAAAGGAGGAAGACGATATGAATCCTGCAAGAATGATTGCGGACAATCTCTGTGACGTTGTTCCGTCGGCTGTAAAATGATTGCTGTTTGTTACTTGATATTATTTGTGATTTCAGGGCTGTTCGTCTCTGAAGTCGTTTTTCAAAAACATGCTTTCCGAAACCGCGTCTGGCTCGGTCTGGTGATCGGACTACTGCTGCTGACGTGGCTTCCTTCCTTGTTTGCATTTGTTTTCGGATTCACGCTTCTTGCGAATCTGCTCGCAGCGATCGTCGCCGCTGTGCTGATCGCCGTATCTGCCGTTATGCTGGTTAGACAGCACAAAACCGGATTCCGGCGTTCCGGAATCGTCAAAAGAGATCTGACGGCACTGCTGCTGATCATACCGATCCTTTTGATCTGCTTCTCGCTTTTGAATACACATATTCTTTTCCCGCACGAAGACGGCAGCATATGGGTCGGTCAGGTAACCTACGGCGATCTTGCCATGCACCTCGGCTTTATCACGAGCATTGCGGAGCAGACGACCTTCCCGCCGCAATACAGCATCTTTCCGGGCCATGCGCTGAATTATCCGTTTCTGTGTGAAACATCCGGCGCATCGCTCTTTCAGCTCGGTCTTTCCGTTCGCCTGGCGTATATCCTGTCCGCAGGGTATGCTTTTGCCGTCGTTGTACTCGGCGTCTATTGTTTCTTCCGTCAATGGCTGAAAAAGAGAACACGCGCGATCTTCGCAACGGTTTTATTCTTCTTCGGCGGAGGATTCGGTTTCCTGTACTTCTTTGATCTTTCCAAATCTGGCGGCCTGCTCGCACCGATGATCCATATCCGTAATCAGACGGTATCACAGTCCCTTCTGGATGGGTTTTACCTTACTCCGACCAATATACCGGCGCTTGGTCTGCGATGGGTCAATCCGATCGTCGACATGCTGATCCCGCAGCGCGCGACGCTGTTCGGATGGGCATTCCTCTTCCCCTGCCTTTATCTGCTGCACAGCTTCACATTTGAAGGAAAGCGTTCCAATCTGATTCCGCTTGCGCTGTTTGCCGGGTTGCTGCCGATGATCCATACCCATTCGTTCCTCGCGCTCGGCGTTATCAGCGCTGTGTGGTGCGTGATCGATCTGATTTCTGTTAGATTTCGACCGAAGCGTTTGGTCGATTGGCTTCTGTACGGAGGAATTGCATGTGCGCTTGCCGCGCCGCAGCTGTTCCTGTTCACATTCAGGCAGACGTCGGAAAGCGGAATGGTACACTTCCATCTGAACTGGGCGAACACAACCGATTCTTTTCTCTGGTTTTACATCAAGAATCTAGGGCTGATCTTCCTTTTGATGCCGGTCGCATTTTTGATCCTGCCCAAACGGGATAAGAAAGTCTATGCCGGCGCGATCGTTCTCTGGCTGATTGCAGAAGTCATCGAGTTTCAGCCGAACGATTATGATAACAACAAACTGCTGTTTATCTGGTTTGCGTTCACCTGCGGGATGTCTGCAAAGCTGCTGTTCGTCCTGCGCGAGCGCATTCTGCATTGGATCCGCAAAAAGTATACTGCAGAATCTCGTCAGTATTCGTATTGGATCGGCATTTCGGTCGTTATTACAGGCGTTACGTTGTACTTTCTGTTTAAGCTTGCGTTTGATTCCGAGTACGGAACGCAGATGCTTCCCGGTACTGCACTGACACTGTTCTTCTCTGCGGGGCTGTTGCTGTCGTTCTGTATCGGTGCATGGAAAGGAAGCTGCATCAGCCGGAAACAGCTGATCCGCCTTTGCGTTCCGACCGCGTTCTCATGCTGGATCCTGTTTTTGACGCTGTTCACCTGGCTCACACAGTATTCATATAAGGCCTATGTGATCAGTCGCTTCTCCGTATTTGTTACGATCATTTCGGGGATTGCCGCACTTCTTCTGCTGTTGCTTGTAAAGGCATATGAATCGAATGAGGCCTCACGTGTTCGCTTCTCCGGCGTCAGCGTTTCACTTGCTGCAGTATCGTTCCTGCTTGTGTTCGTGTTTACGGCTTCCTCGGCGATGACGATTCTGCGCGAGCTCAACAGCGAGTATCAGGTCTATACAAAGGACGAAGCGGAGCTTGCAGAGCAGATCCGCAGCAATACCGAGCCGGATGCGATCATCCTTGCCAACAGTTATCATTGGAATGTTGTGACACCGCTGACCGGTCGCAGCATCGTTACCGGGACCGGGACTTTTCTGTACTATCATGGAATTGAAACGTCGGAGCGCGAAGCAGACGTCGTGCTGATGTTTGAAGCGCCTGCGGAAAACGAAGACCTGTTTAAACTGTACGGCGTGACACACGTGCTGTTTACAAATGCCGAACGCGGAACGTACGACATTGATTATGACTACTTTGAGAAGCATGGGACAGTCGTCGCTGAAAACGATTCCGGACAACTGTATCTGCTGAATCCATAATTAAAAAGGCGTCCGTCTGTCCGGTCGCCTTTTATGCTGTACGATTATTTGCAGTCAGACTGCATGATGCTGATGATCGTCTGGTCTGTAGTGACCATACCCTCGGAAGCGATCCTGCCGATGTTCTGTACCGTTGCGTCCGCGTTCGGTGCAACAATGCCTTCACCGCGATAGAACTGCTGTTGATGCAGATACATTTGATAGCCGAGAATGCCCGTGTCGATCGCGGCTGCAATCTTCGCGGCACAAGAGGGCTTTGCACCGTCGCAGATGGTGCCGGAGATCATTGCGATCGAATTCACCAGCGTATGCGCAACGACGGTTTCATCGCCGCCGAGCAGATATGCAATGCCCGCGCCCGCAGCGCAGCCAGCGCTGATTGCGCCGCAGAATGCGGAAAGACGACCGATCCCGGCCTTTTGGTAGACGGTCAGAAGGTCGGATACGAGCATAGCACGGTACATCCGTTCTTTGTTGATCCGGTAATGCCGCGCGTAGCAAATGACCGGTACGGATGCGGTGATGCCCTGATTGCCGGAGCCGCACAGGATCGCGACCGGCATCTCGCATCCGCTCATGCGTGCGTCGCTTCCTGCTGCAGCATACGCGCGTGCGATCGTTTTGGCGTCGGACACATTTTCGGAAAGCAGGATCTTGCCGATATTCGCGCCGTAATCGCCGGACAGACCTTCTTCACAGATCGCCATATTATAGTCGATTTGCATATCCAAAAGATCCTTTACCTCGTCAAGATCAATGTGATTTGCATACTCTATGATGTCGTGCAGATTCAAACAGGATTTGTCGGTCAGATTATCCTCGCTTTGTGCGAGGATCGGACGCTTGAGGATGGATTCGCCGTTTTTCATGATTTCGACGATGTTCGCATGGTTGTTTGCGATGACCACGCGTGAATACGATGTTCTTGCGTAAAGCGTAACGCTGATGTACAAAGGACAGTCGGTTTCTGCGCAGGATACGTCGATGTTGACAGTATCCATAAAATGCGCGACGGATGCGCGCTGCTCCTTATCAACCGTTCCGATGACCTGCATTCCCTTGTCAGCGTCGCCGCATACGATTCCTGCTGCAACAGCTGCCCGGATCCCTTTCAGCCCGTTTGTGTTCGGTACAACGACGCTTTTGACGTTTTTCAAAATATTGCCGCTGACCGAGACGGTAACAGCCGTCGGCTGCATGCCGAGCACCTGATGCGCTTTTGCGGCGCAGTAAGCGATCGAGATCGGTTCCGTACAGCCTGTGGCGGGAATGATCTCTTCTCTGAGGATCTTGGAATATGCTTCCCTGTTTTGAATCTCTGGCATGAATAATACCCCCAAGTAAAAAATGACGGTGAGCAAGCCGTAAGCCGAGTTCTGTCAAAGGACGATCATCTATCTACGCGCGCCGTTGCCGGCGTGCTCAAGCGATTATCAAGAGCGTAGCGGGCCGCTATTGAATGCTCTCATTTCAATCTTGCACCGGGTGGGGTTTACAGAACGGACAAGTCGCCATGCCGTTGGTGAGCTCTTACCTCGCCTTTCCATCCTTACCCGAATCATCGGGCGGTATATCTCTGTTGCACTTTCCTTGAAGTCGCCTTCACCGGGTGTTACCCGGCACCCTTGCCCTGCGGTGCTCGGACTTTCCTCACCTCTAAAAAGAGCCGCGATCGTCTGTCTTACTCACCGTCAAACATCAATCGTTGTCTGCGTACAGGAGCCTGCCGCAATTGTCGCATTCAAGGATCATATCCTCGCCGATCAGCCTGCGGATCGCAAGGCTCGGCAGCGACATATTACACCCGCTGCATTTGCCGTCGCGGACCTCCACGACAGGAATGTTGTGATGCATCCGAACCCGTTTATACCGATTCATCAGCGCCGGATTGACACGTTTTTCAAGCTCTGCCATCTTCCGGTCGGCTGCCAGCATGTCGATCGCTGCGTCATCTTTTTCCTTCTGGCAAAGCGCTTTCAGCTGATCGTATTCCTTCTTTGCTTTGATTCCCTGCTGACGCGTTTTCTGGTATTCCACAACGGCGTCGTCAATGCTCCGGAACAGCTGCTTAATCTCCTTTTCGAGATTGCTCGCTTCGCGCTGAAGCTTTTCGATATCGTGACGGAACTCGGTCATCTCCTCGGACGTGCATTCTTCGTCGCCCTTGAGCGTTTCAAATTCGGAGGTCTCAAGATCGAGACGATCCAGGAGCGTTTTGTACTGCGTATTCAGCCGGAACATCGAAGCGGAAAACGCCTCCATATCGTCCGACAGCTTCTGCAGCGTCGCCTGCTGCTGCTTGATGAACTTGGCGCGCTTATTCATCTTGATGCGGTTTTCCGTCGTTTTCAGATCGGCCTCGATCTGCTGTTTTTCAATGTCTGCTTCCTGATAGGCGAGCAATGCAACCGGTTTACTCATCTCTGATTCCTCCTTAAAGGCTCCGCAGCGTCGCGGCGCCTGCATGTGTTAACTTATATTGTACATCATAATTTGCATTCTGTAAACGGGTAATCAACGGTTTCAGTACGGGAAATTCTGTTTCATAATGTCCCATCACGCAGCATCGGAGTCCCAGCTGACAAGCATCGAGCGCTTGACCGTGTTTCATTTCGCCTGTCACGAACGCGTCGCATCCCGCATCGGAAACGAACCGGACGTCTCCGCCGCCGGAGCCGCCGATCACAGCGACCGTTTCAACTGTCTTTTCGGGATCTCCGACATATCTGCCCTTGCTGTTCAAAACGGAATCGCATAACGCGGCGAACTCGGAAAACGGCATAGGATTCTTCAATCGACCGATCCGGCCGAGGTTCTCCGGCGGAAGCGGTCGAATGTCACATAAAGACAGCAGATTGGCAAGGACATCGTTCACGCCGCCCGCGGCTGCATCCAGATTCGTATGCGCGGCAAAGTGACCGATCCCGTGTCGAATCAGCGCATATGCCGCAGCCGTTTCCGGAGCGTGTACAGAGAACGATTTGACCGGCTCCCAGAAGATCGGATGATGCGTCAGCACCAGATCAAACCCGCCCGCAATCGCTTCTTCTGCAACCGGCAACGTCAGGTCAAGCGCGACAAGCACTTTTTCGATCGACGGATGATCCGGTTCGATCAGCAACCCGACGTTGTCGAAATCCAAGGCAAGCGTTTTCGGGGCAATCGACTCCATAAGGTCGCAGAATTCTTTCAGCTTCATGTATTTCTCCTCATTCAGAATTGCTCGATGATCGTTTGCAGCGCGATCATTTTGCAATGCAGTCGTTCTTCTCCGTCTGAACCGTACGCCTCGCGTTTCATACGATCATAGATGGAAAGCAAATGCCTGCAATATGAAACAAGCAAAGGGTCCCGATCCGCAAAGCAACGATATCCGATGTCCCAAAAGCCGACGGGAAACGCCGACGGAATCCGGTCTTTGCAGTCTTGCGGTACGGCTTTCAGTATCTGATAGTATCTTCCGTGGTCAAACACGATCCGATCATCGGTGATGTGATACCTTTTCTCATACAGATACTGCCGGATATCGTCCTGCGCACGCATAGGCTGCAGAACAACAGATCCGGAGCCCATCAGCGGTAAACGGCATGCGTCCAGGATCCGGGCCATCAGCGTGCCGCCCATACCGAGGATCGCAATCGCGTCGCATTCATGCGGCTGTAAAACCTGCAGACCGTCTCCGATCCGGAAGGAAGCTTGCTTGCTCTGACCGATATACTCGACCAGTTTACGTGCTTTATCCAAGGATGGCGCGCTGATATCGGACGCTATGACGTGGCTGCACGCGCCGCTTTGCAGCAGCGCCGCCGTCAGCCTGCCGTGATCACATCCGACGTCTGCAACCGTATCGCAGCCTTGCAGCATCTCAAGCGCCGCAGCAAGACGCGGCGTTACATGTACGAACCGTTCGCTCATAACCGGATCGCTTTCTTCGGCGTCACAACGTCGATCGGACCGCCGCCGAGACAAAGCTCACCCTGATAGAACACAACCCACT
Source organism: Clostridiales bacterium (assembly GCA_918244965.1). Taxonomy (GTDB): domain Bacteria; phylum Bacillota; class Clostridia; order Christensenellales; family CAG-138; genus UBA3792. The sequence continues at coordinate 63,933 of CAKJYC010000004.1, forward strand.
GTCCGGGGGTAACGGCGCGCTGCGGCTGTGCAAAGGCGACGTGCGCACCTGCGCTGTCTACGGTGACGTTCACGTTCTGATCCGGCTGACGGTAGCGGAACTTTGCGGTGCAGTTGAATGTGTCTGCCGGCGGCGTACCCGCGATCCAATTGACGGTATGCGCATCAAGCGATGTCGAATAAAGCTCGTCGTGCTCGCCCTGCTGAACGATCAGCAGGTTTCGTTTGAGATCCTTGCCGATCACAAACCAGCTTTCCCCTGTCCCGTCGCTGCGTCCGCCGATGCCGAGGCCACGCCGCTGACCGAGCGTATAGTACATCAAGCCGTCGTGACGGCCGACGATCCTGCCGTGCTCGTCCACCATATCGCCGGGCTGTGCCGGAAGGAACTGCATCAGAAACTGTTTGAAATTGCGCTCACCGATAAAACATACGCCGGTACTGTCCTTCTTCTCGGCATTGGAGAGACCGCATTCCCGTGCGATCGCACGAACCTCTTTTTTGAGAAGATCGCCGATCGGAAACACGACCCTTATCAGCTGATCGTGCCGAAGTCCCGCAAGAAAATAGGACTGATCCTTCCCAGCGTCCGCTCCTCGCAGGAGCAGCTTGTCCTCGTTCAAGCGACAGTAATGTCCGGTGGCAAGCAGTCCGGCACCTGTCGAAAGCGCAAAATCCAAAAACGCCTTGAATTTGATTTCACAATTGCAAAGAACGTCAGGGTTGGGCGTGCGTCCCTTTCGGTATTCATCAAGAAAATATGAGAATACGCGGTCGCGGTATTCCTTGGCAAAATTGACCGTATAGTACGGGATGCCGATCGTTTCACAGACGCTGCGCACGTCGGCATAATCAGCCGTCGCCGTACAGACGCCCTCATCGTCGGTCTCCTCCCAGTTTTTCATAAAAATGCCGACAACATCAAAGCCCTGCTGCTTCAGAAGATATGCCGCAACAGAACTGTCGACGCCGCCGGACATTCCGACTGCGATATGATCATGATCCTGCATGAACAATCGCCTCCTTTATCGGCAGTATACCACAAAGGAGGCGATTTTCAAAGAACTATTTTAGGATTACATCGCAGAGCATCCGCAGGGACGGTTCTGATTGCCACAGCCGCAGCCGCAGCCGTTTTCGCCGCCGCAGAAGCGGGACAAAAGAAGCAGCCAGATCAGCGTATCGCAGGAGACACCGCCCATGCCGTTGTCGTTGTCGCCGATGATCAGGAGCAGAACGAGCAGCCAGGTCAGATTGGTTCCGCCGAGATTGTTGAACATATCCAGTTTCCTCCGTTTTGATGATTCGACGGTTTTCGTCGTTACAGTATTGTATGACGCATGACAGGTCCGTGTTCCTGTTTCTCTGATGTTTTGGAAAACGGCTTGACAAAATCTGCCGTACGCATGATAATAACGAAGATCAAACAAGGAGAAATTTTATGGAACAGAATAC
>CAKJYC010000005.1 GCA_918244965.1 Clostridiales bacterium
ACCGCCGTACATGAAATCCCGCGTCGGCAAGCTGCGTGCCGAGCACGCGCGTCAGCCGCTCCGCATCGCAGGTTTCGGACGCAAGCGCAAGCAGCACGGCCGAGCCGTCGTTCCGCTTCATCGGCGCAACGGACCCGGTCGGCAAAAACGGCGCCGTTTCCTCCGCCGTGACCGTGCCGGTCCCGTCGATCCGGCCGAGCACGGGGTACGGGCCGAAGCCCTCTAAATAGTTCGCCTGCACAAGCGGATTGAAGAGGCACAGCCGCGCAAGCAGCCGGTCGAGCGCGTGCATCGTCTTGCCCGCGGCGCGTGACTGCTTGATGCCGACATAGCAGACGATACAGGTATAGACCGGCCCCTGCGATACGGGGTCGTACGGCTCGCACGCCTCATAAAGCTCCGTGCCGTTCGGGTCGGACGCGAAGATCGCAGACAGCGCGATCTGCCAGCAGTCGCGCTTTGTTTCGTCGGAAAAATCCGTGACCGGAAAACGCATTCCGATCGGGAACCAGTGCCAGATCATGCTTCCTCCTCCGTTTCAAGGGCCGAGAGCGCGGCCTCCGCGTCCTCCAGCCGGTCGTACAGCGCCGCTTCCTCCGTCTCCAGCGCGGAGACGGTCTCGTACAGCTGCTGCATTCTGCGATAATCGTTTTCGGTCTGCGCCGCGAGAAGCGCCGTCTCGGCGTCGCGCTTTGCCGCTTCGTTCTCGGCGATCAGCCGCTCGATACGGGAAACCTCCTGCCGCGCCTTCACGCGAAGCTGCTTCTGCTCCTTTTTGCGCAGATACGCGTTGTCCGTCTCCGGCTTTTCCTTCGGCTTCGGGCGTTCGGTGCTTCGCGCGTACAGCTTTTCAAACAGGTCGTCCGTCTCGTCGCGCTGCTCCACCAGGCCGTCCGGCGTCATCAGGATCACGCGGTCGGCAAGCCGTTCGACCATGTAGCGGTCGTGCGTGACGATCAGCACCGTGCCGGTGAACTGTTCCAGCGCGGATTCAAGCACCTCGGCGGACGCGATGTCCAGATGGTTGGTCGGCTCGTCGAGGAGCAGCACGTTCGCGCCGGACAGCACAAGCTTCAACAGCCGAATGCGCGCCTTTTCGCCGCCGGACAGCGTGCCGATTCGCTTGTCGATGTCGTCGTTCTTGAACAGGAACATGCCGAGATACCCGCGCAGCCGGTTGTATTCCATATGCGGGAACGTGTCATACAGCTCGCCGATCGCGGTCTTTTCGTCGTGCAGGTCATAGGTGTTCTGCGCGTAGTAGCCGAGCCGCACGCCCGCGCCGAGCTTATACGTTCCTTCCGTCGGGCGTTCCTGTCCCGTCAGGATCTTCAGCAGCGTCGTCTTGCCGCAGCCGTTTGCGCCGATCAGACAGACGCACTGTCCCGCGCGGATCATGCAGTCGATGTGCGAGAAGATGCGGTGTTCCCCGAACGCCATGCCGAGATCCTTGAGCTCGATCACCTCGCTGCCGGTAGGCGCGGGCGTCGGAAAGCGGAAGGCGATAGATTTTTCGTCTCGCTCCGGGTCGACCATATCCTCCTTGATGCGGTCGATCTGGTGCTGCTTCGACGCGATCGTGACGTAGTTGCGCTCCTGGTTCCAGCGCTTCTGCTGCTCGATGATGCCCTCGATGCGGCGGATCTCCTTCTGTTTTTTCAGCCAGATCTTCTTTTCGAGCTCGCGCGCGGTCATTTTGAGCTCCATATAGCGCGTATAGTTGCCGTCCGTGCCGCGGATGCGGCCGTGCTGCAGCTCCAGCATGCGCGTAACCGTGTCGTCCAGGAACGCACGGTCGTGCGAAACGACCAGCACCGCGCCTTTGAACTGTCGGAGGTACTCGGTCAGCCAGCGGATCGCCGCGATATCGAGGTTGTTGGTCGGCTCGTCCAAAAGGAGCAGATCGGCCTTCGACAGGATCGCGCGCGCCAGCATCGCCTTGCTGATCTGCCCGCCGGAAAACGACGTGACCGGGCGGGAAAGATCGTCCTCCGAGAAGCCGAGCCCCAAAAGCGCCGAGCGCGTCAGGGCGCGGAACGTCGTGCCGCCCTCGCGCGAAAGCGTATCCACCACGACCGCCTGCCGCTTGATCAGCCGGTCGCGCTCGCCCTCGTTCCGTTCGAGCTTTTCGAGGATCCGCGCCTCCTCGGCTTCAAGGTCGAGGAGCGGCCGGAACGCTTCGAGCGTGAAGCGGTACAGATCGACGTCTCCGGACAGCGCAGGGATCTGCTCGACGTACGAGAGCTTCGTCCCCTGCGGCATGCCGAACGTGCCGCCATCGAACGTCTCCTGTCCCATCAGGATGCGCATCAGCGTCGTCTTGCCCGTGCCGTTCACGCCGATCAGCCCCACGCGTTCGCCCGGACGGATCTCAAAGGACACGTCCGAAAACAGCGTGCGGTCGGCAAAGGACTTTTTCAGATTTTCAACATGCAGTACCGACATTGCTTCCCCGGTCAAAATGCAGAGATTTTTTCAAGTATATTGTATCACAACTTTCGTCTTTTGGAAATCATTTATAAAAATTTCAATTTTTTGTTGCAACTTCGTCGCATCTGATATGGTATAATACAGTTACTATGCGAAAGGAGTCGAACGATGGACAAACAGGCAAAACTGCTTCCCGGCAAAAAACGGCGTTCCCTGCCTGCCGCGCTGCGCGTTGCGATCGCGTTTGTGATCGCCGCGGCGTTCTGCGGGCTCGGTCTGTTCTTCCTGCTGCGCGACCGTTCGGCTCTGCCCTTTCCGGTCGCCAACGCGGAATCGGAGTACCTGACAGCAAAGGAGGACTCGGTCCTTGCCCGCGGCGCAACGCCGTCGCCCGTTCCGGCAACGTTTGCGCCGACGCCTGTGCCGACGCCCGCTCCGTCCGGGACCCGCATTGAGATCTCGCGCTATTCGACCCTGCAGCAGAACGACGACAACGCCGCCGTTTCCGCGCTGCAGCAGCGGCTGATGGACCTCGGCTATATGGAGGCCGACGAGCCCGGCACGCTGTACAACGAATCCACGAAGAACGCCGTGACGCTGTTCCAGCGCGCGACCGACGCCGAACAAACGGGCGTCGCCACCGCCGCGCTGCAGGAGCTGCTCTTCTCCGACGACGCGCAGGAATACCGGATCAAGCTGAACGACAGCGGCGCGGATGTGCGCAGCATCCAGCGGCAGCTCTCGGAGCTCGGCTACTACACCGACCGCATCACCGGCTATTTCGGTCCGCTGACCGAGGAAGCCGTACAGCGCTTTCAGTCCAAGAACGGGCTCGAAACGGACGGGCAGATCACGCGGAACGACTGGGATCTTCTCTATTCCGACGACGCCGTGGCGCTGAGCACGCCGACGCCCGCACCGACGCCGACCCCCAGGCCCACGCCCAGGGTCACGCCGAAGCCCACCAAGACGCCGAAGCC
>CAKJYC010000006.1 GCA_918244965.1 Clostridiales bacterium
GTTTGCTCATCGGCTTTTTGAGAAGGTACTTCCGTTTGAAAAGCCGTATCCGTTTCCGGGGCAGTGTTGCTGCCGCCGCAGGCGGAAAAGCAGATCAGCAGCATACAAACGGCAAGCACGGCAATAGAACAAAAAACGAAAGGAAAAGCTGACGGTTCCTATGAATATCGGTATACAGTGTTCGGGCGTTCCTTCTCCTTTTACAGCAAGACGCTGGAGAGCCTTAGGGAGAAAGAAGCGCAGATCACATCCCAGCAAAACGAATTCCGGAAAACACATCTTGGGCGGACGTTGACGCTGGATTCTTTGTTTGATCTATGGAGGCAGCTAAAACGCGGGATTCGTGACAGAACTTTTCAGCATTATTGCGACACGTATCAAAGATACGTCATGAACAGCATCGGCAGACAATACGTTTCGTCTCTGAAGAAATCGGATATAAAGCGCTTCTATAATTATCTTGCCGACGAACGCCGACTGCAAATTGGGACGATCGAGAGCGTTCATACAGTTTTGCACCAGATATTGCAATTGGCTGTAGACGATGAACTGATCGCAAGCAACCCTGCCGACAGTGCCGTAAAAGAACTGATGCGGGCAAGAAACATTGACCATAGGAAGCCGACAGTGTTGACAACAGTGCAGCAGAATCTGCTCATGCAATTTGTATCGGAAAGCCCCATTTATTCCCGATGGATGCCGATCATATCGGTATTACTTGGCACGGGAATGCGTGTCGGGGAACTAACCGGGTTAAGATGGTGCGACGTCGATTTCCAAAAGCGAGAGATCGACATCAATCACGCTCTCGTCTATTACAACAGAAGCGGACAGCATTGTACGTTCGGGATCAACGATACCAAGACACCGGCAAGCAAACGTGTGATTCCTATGACGGATTCTGTAAAAGACGCTTTTCTGAAAGAACGCGCGTATCAGGCGGAAAACGGGTTATTCTGCCAAATGGATGTGGACGGATACTCCGATTTCATATTCCTCAACCGATTTGGATATCCGTTGCAGCAAAATGTTCTGAACAAAGCGTTCCAGCGCATCATCCGTGACTGCAACGATCAGGAATTCTTGAAATCCAACGCGCCTGCTGTTTTGCTCCCGCATTTCAGCTGTCATTCCCTGCGTCATACGTTTGCGACGAATCTTGCAAGGAATCCGAACATCAGCGTCAAGGTTGCCCAGTATCTGCTTGGTCATGCTGACGTTACCACCACGCTGAACATATACAGCCATTGTACAGAAGAAATGATGGAAAATGCAAGAAATGCTTTGGATTCAAGCAAATTCATGCACGAATAACACAACTGCCCCGCCGAACATCGGCGGGACGTAGTATTCTAAAACAATTCATCCTCTCCCCTACCCTTTTACTACCATCTGGGAGACTGAAAACCATACATATACGCCCGCTAAAACCAGGGAATCGTGTTTTTTGACCTTCTCCATATATGCGCACATCTTTTTTGGGGAAGCAGCAGGGAATCCTCCGGCTTCTTTCCGAAAATAGAGATCGCGCCGACCGGACATACCGCAAGGCAGTGCTGACAGTGCCAGCAGCCCCGCCAACCGAATCGTTCGAACTCTTTCATCTGCGGATAACCGTCAGGTCCGAATTCGATCACCATTTCGGAGCAGGTATTGATGCACTTGCCGCATCGGATGCATTTGCTTTTATCGACCGGAAACCTGTTTTTCGTTCCATTCCCATACAATGTTCCTCTGTCTGTGTTTGCATATAAAACAATCAGTTCCGGTTCAGAGATGGAGCTGATCAGCGTTCATTTATCCGCTTTCTCGCTGCGTTTTTCAACAAAAACCAAAAGCCGGTCGATCAGGATTGCAAGCAATGCGGAAAGAATGCTGCCCCAAACGATCTTTGGGATATTCATGGTGCGCAGACCGTCAAAGAGGATGCCGCCGAGCCCGCCTGCATTGATCGCCGAGGCGATCGTTGCGATCCCGACGGTGGACACAAGCGCAATGCGCATGCCCGCGATCAGCGCGCTTTTCGCAAGCGGAACCTGCACCCGAAACAGCATCTGCATCCGTGTCAGGCCCATGCCCTTTGCCGCTTCTATGATACTCGGATCGACGCCTTCGAGCCCTGCAAGAAAGTTTCGGAGCAGCAAATACTGATTATAAATCACCAAAGCAATAATGGCGGTTTTCTTGCCAAGCCCCGTGACCGGAATCAGCAGCGCCAAAAGCGCAAGGCTTGGAATCGAGTAAATCATGGAAAACAGGTTCAGCAGAACCCGCGAAACGACCTTGGAATAGCTTGAAACTATCGTCAAAACCGCAGCAATCGCAAGCGAGATCATGAGCGTAATCATCACGATTTCCAGATGCTCCAGCGTTGCGGTGAGGAGTTTGTCGTAATACCGGGTCAGATATTCGATCATAGATATGCCCTCCAGAACGCCTCCTTTGCCTTGGCGGAGTCCACCAGCGACTGCACAAAGGGATCCGCCGGTTCACGGATGATCGCTTCCGGGGTATCGAACTGCAGGATCTTTCCCTCGTTCATGATGATCACGCGATCCCCCAGCTTGAACGCTTCCTCAATGTCATGGGTCACGAACAGGAACGTCTTTCCCATATTGCGGTGCAGGTTCAAAAGCTCGTCCTGCAGTTTTTCCCGCGTGATGGAATCGATCGCGCCGAACGGTTCATCCATCAGCATAATCTTCGGATCGACGGCAAGCGCGCGTGCAAGCCCGATGCGCTGCTGCTGTCCGCCGGAAAGCTGAGAAGGATAGCGATTGCGAAACTCCTTCGGATCGAGCCCCACTAACGTCAGCAGTTCGTCCACACGCGCGGCGATCTTCGCCTTATCCCATTTCAAAAGCTTCGGAACGGTGGCAATGTTTTCGCTGACCGTGTAGTGTGGGAACAACCCGATTTGCTGAATGACATATCCGATGCGGCGACGAACCTTCACCACGTCCACCGTGGAGATATCCTCGCCGAACAGGATGACGCTGCCGCTATCCGGTTCGTAAAGCCGGTTGATCATTTTAAGTAGAGTCGTTTTGCCGCAGCCGGATGAGCCGAGGATCGTGATAAACTCGCCTTCGTCGATCGTAAGACTCACATGATCCACGGCGCTGTAGTTCGCGCCATGAAACGTCTTTGTAACGTTGCGAAATTCGATGGCTGTACTCATTTTCCTTTGCACACCGTTTCATAGAATTCTTTGGCGACCTCGTCATATTCCATATGATCGATGTCAACCTTTGCGTTCAAAGCGACCATGGTTTCGGTATCGAGCTTTGCGCTGACCGCGTTCAAAATCGCGGCGATCTGGGGATTGGCTTCAAGCACTTCGCTGCGCACGATCGGCGCAAGATAGTACGGCGGCCAGAAGCCCTTGTCATCCTCTAAATACGTGAACTTTTCCGTATCGACAAGCTGCGCATCGGTAGAATAGCCGGGGCACAGATCCGCCTTGCCCTGCTCCAAAATCTGATACTTGATCCCGTTGTCATAGACATTGATGGATGCAAAGTTGAACGGGCCATAAACCTTTGTAAGACCCGGAATGCCGTCCTCTCGATATTCAAACTCGCCCTGCGAGCAAACACGGATATGCTCCGCCTCGCGCTGCAGATCGGACATGGTATAAATATTGTATTCCCTCGCAACTTCGGTGCGGATCGCAAGCCCGTTCCGGTCGTTGACGTCGGTGGAATCCAACCATGTGATTTTGAACCGCTCTGCATATGCATCCTTGACCGTCTGATACACGACGTCGGGATCGCTGTTCATTGGAAGCTGCAAAATGGCAAGCAATCCCGTTCCGGTGTATTCGGGATAGAGATCAATCTCGCCCGATGTAATGGAAGTGTGCACGACAGAGCCCGCAATGTTCAGCTTGCGTTCCACTTTGTATCCCGCATCCTCCAGCGCAAGCGCATAGATTTCCGCAACGATCAGATTCTCGGTAAAGTCCTTGGAGCCCACTCGGATGACGGTCTGATCGGACGACTTGCAGCCGGTGAACGAAAACAGCATACCCAATACGAGCACGGCGGTCAAAATGATGAAAACGGTTCTTTTCATGGTAGTTCCTCCTTATACGGTTCTGTGTTTCATGATTGTTTTTTCAATGACTGCAAAGAGCAGTCCGGTCAACAAGGAAAGCAACGCAACGGACAGTCCGCCGATCAACAGCAATTCCGTCTTAAAAAGCCCAATGCCAGCAAAGATGATGTCGCCGAGCCCGCCTGCGCCGATTTTGGACGCAAGCGTTGCGCTTGCTACGACCTCCACCGCTGCTGTCTTGATCCCGGTCAGGATCATCGGCATGGCGAGCGGAAAGCGAACCTTTGTCCAAACCTCAAAGGGATTCATCCCGACGCCCTCCGCCGTTTCCAGCATGAACGGCGGAACGCCGCCGAGCCCCGTTACGGTGTTCATCAGAATCGGCGGCACCGCGAGCAGTACCAGCGCGACGACAGCAGGTGCAACGCCTGTTCCCATGATCGGGATCATCAAGAGCAGGATCGCAAGACTCGGAATGACGCGCAGCACGTTGAACAGCCCGACGATGTATTTTTGCATCCTTTTCCAACGCACGCAGAGGAATCCTGCCGGAACGCCGATCAGCACGGCAATCGCCAGAGCGATCATACTGACCCGCAGATGTGCGTCCAGCATTCCGAAGAATCGCCCGCTGTTATCCCGAAAGTAGGCAAGGATCAGATCGATCATACGGATTCACTCCGTTTCACGATCGCCTGCACCGGACAGTTCTCATAGCAGATTCCGCAATGCAGGCAGTTCCGCTGCCGGATTGCATACGGTGTCCCGCTGTCGATCGCCCGCTGCGGACAGCCCGCCTCACAAGTGCCGCATCCGATGCAATCATCTGTAATGAGAAAACCCTTCACGGCAGAAACTTCTCCGCCGAACGCAAACCTTTCACGCTCAATCGGGCTGACGTTCAAATCAAAGCATTCAACCTGTCCGGCTTCTATACTGAACGGTTCCAGAATGTATCGACTTTCTCCCGGATAGACTTCATTCATAGAGGGATTCTCCGCAAAGATGCGATCGATCCATACCTTTTGTCCCGAAAGCTTTGCAGCTTTGCCGTTCAGACGAATCATCTTATAGTCGCGCGTCAGTCCTGTCACGGCGACGTCGCCGCGCGTGATCAACTGCTCATAAAAGTCCTTGCCGTGTGCCGTGCAGAAAACCAGTCGGTTCTCCTCAACCAACATCACGTCTATGATGCGCGCCTGCGGTTTTCCTTCGGCGGATACCGTAGAAAACGTCACGTCCCGCAGCTCCCGCAGTATGTTCAAGCAATCCTGTGCGTTCATATTATTCCTCCGTTTCAAAATGCAGCCGATGAATCCGCGTTTGCTCGATTCCGCGCTGTACGCCTCGCACATATCGAATCTCCGGCCAGCCAAAGCCCAGCATCACGCCGACGTAGTGCTCGTCCGGGATTCCTAAAAGTGCGCGAACATCCGTCATGTTTTTCAACGCGTCCTTTGGGAAGGTCATCATCACGCAACCCAGCCCCCGTGATGCGCACAGCAATTCAAAGTAGGTCGCTGCCACATTGACATCCTCAATCGGCTCGCCTTTGCCGACCGGCGCGTGCGGGATCAAGAGATACGGCGCGTCACAGAACAGCATTTCGGGACGCACGGTTTTCTCCCACCGCTTCAGATCCTCATACGACGGCTTGTCAAACCCGACCGGATAGATGCCCTCGTTTGCGAGGCGCTCCATTTCGCGATATGCGATCTGTCGGAACGCATCCATCTCTTTGCGGTCGTCGATCAGGGTGAACTCGACCTGCTGCTTGTTCCCGCCGTTCGGTGCATTGCCGAGCGCTTCCAACATTCCGTCGATCAGTTCCTTCGGCACGTCTTTTTTCAGAAAACGTCGGCAGGAATGACGGTTCATGATCAGTGCGTCAACAACCGGAGCTGCGACGTCTGCCTTTACCGGAAGCAGACTGTCCGCAGGCTTCTTGCCGAAGATCTCAATCGCGCCTCTTGGGCAGACCGCAAGGCAATGCTCACATTTCCAACAGCCATTCCAGCCAAAGCCTTCAATAGGCTGCATCTCCGATTTGCGGCGTTCGTTCAGAAAAAGGATCCCTCCGGGGCAGACCTTTACGCACAGCCCGCAGCCGATACATGTTTCTTCATTTACCGAAAACCCGGTCAGTTCGTTCATCTTGCTTCCCTCCCCTCGATCTTTGCGACCTCCCAAAGATCGGCAAGCCGGTCGTCATGCACGTTTCCCAAGTGTCCAAATGGCCCGAACGTCTCACCGTCGGCGCGGATCCTGATCTTTTCTTTGCTCTCTGTGATGTTCGGCTTTTGCCGTTCAAACGCAGACTGCTCCGGCTCGCTCAAGATGGAAAACGTCGCGTTTTCCTCGCGCAGGATCCCTAAAATGCTCCAAATCTCCGGATGGCGTTCCGCATCCGCACCTGCAAGATAAAAGTGCGGCTGTTTCTCATACAGAGCACAAAAATCCAGACAGCTGTACAGCATGTCCAGCAACGCTTCGCCGACCGGACGCGCATCGCCCTCGCCGAGATCCAATTCAAATGTAAATAAAGCTTTCATCTCGATTTCCTCTTTTATAATTTATATTATACGGAAAAGCATTGTCTGCACAAGTACGCACCTTTTTGTAACCAATGGGTATTGCGTAATAAAGAATTTTACAGTAAAATAATTATGTAACATTCTTTTTGAAAGTATTGAGGTGAAAGATATGCGATCCAAAGAAACCATCCTCCCCGAATGCCCGGTTGCAACGACGGTCGCGCTGATCGGCAGCAAGTGGAAGCTGCTGATCATGCGAAACCTGCTTGTGCGTCCGTGGCGATTCAACGAGCTGCAAAAGAGTATCGATGGCATCAGCCAGAAATCGCTTACCGAAGCGCTGCGCTCCATGGAAGCGGACGGCATCATAAAACGCACGGTCTATCCGGAGGTTCCGCCGCGCGTGGAATATGCGTTGACTGACCTTGGTGAATCCATGCGCCCCATCATCAAATCCATGGAAACATGGGGCCTTGCATATCAGGAGCAGGCGTAATAGTGTCCTTCTGCGCTTGATAATGAAAGATGCTTCGTATCGACGCAGCCATTGTAGCAGGGTGTCAATAGAAAATCTCGCTTTTTTCAAAATCATATATGTGAAGACAGAAAATGTATTTGCGAGATGATAAAAAAGCATAGACTTTCGGCAATAAACCCCAAAACTTGCCGAGTGTCTATTATTTGGGATCGGTTACGACTTGACTCAAAGCTCATCACAATCTATAATTGTCCACGAACAATCTGTGGTATTCTAAATCGCTCAACAATGAAGTGTCGGCGTTTAGAAGCTCTCAGATCGCGCAAAAACAACGCCTAATGTGGGCATAAAAGGGATATGCCAAATATGCCAAATCGTATACCAATTTCCCATCAAAGATTATAGGTTTTTATAGACGTTCATGATTGTCGCTTTTGAGAAGATGTCAGGTATATAGGCGTTTATAGGGTATTAGAGATTATCGCCGGTCGGTGACTTCTATATCCCCACGATGAAGCCGATCGGGCAGCAGAAGAAGGAAAAGGCGCAGGAAGCGTCCGCCGATTTCGAATGCGCCTGCTTTACCTGCCCCTCTCAGGAGGCATGCAAGGCTGCGCAGGAAGCCGAAAAAGCGGCTCCCGTTGAAGAAAAGATCGACTTCAGCAACGTCGAGATCGAACCGCTGTTCAAGGATTTCGTCGACTTTGAGACCTTCTCCAAGAGCGATTTCCGGGCGGTCAAGGTATTGAACTGCGAAGCCGTCCCGAAGTCCAAGAAGCTCTTGAAGTTCACGCTGGACGACGGCACAGGCGAAAACCGCGTGATTTTATCAGGCATTCACGGCTTTTATGAGCCGGAAAGCCTCATCGGCAAGACCTGCGTGGCGATCACCAATCTGCCGCCGCGTCCCATGATGGGGATCGAATCCTGCGGGATGCTGCTCTCGGCGATCCACAAGGAAAACGGCGAAGAGCGGCTGAACCTTCTGCAGCTCGATCCGCACATCCCGGCAGGCGCAAAACTGTATTAAGCGAATCACTCCTTACACCTCGGAGAAACCGGGGTGTTTTGATTTGCCGAGCATAACCGTTCCTTTTGATCTCGTATGCCGATTCGTGCGTGTCAGGCATGTAAAGCGATGGTTTCATAGGAATCTCCGCGGGCAAAAAACAATCCTGATATTCCGGCGCAGCGCTTGATTGCCGACGCGGAGGGCTGTTTGCGGCGTTCGTCCCTTTCGTAAACGGTCCCGACGGCACGCCGCGGTATGAAAATACCTTGCAGTACGCGATACAGAAAAGCGATCCGTCCGTGAAAAGACCGGCTGCTGCAACCGAACCGGAAGATGCAAAGTGTTATTGATAATTCAGGAGGATAATTCTGTCATGAAAAAGTGTATTTGTCTGATCCTTATCGGGACAATGCTGGTTTCGACAGTCGCCTGCACGGCATATCGGTCGAGCATACAGACTGCTGTCCCGACCGAAACGCCTGTCATTACGGAAGCGCCGACCGTTGCGCCTGCTGTTACAGAAGCCCCGACCGAAGCGCCTGTCGAACGAAAAACGGTCCGCGTTTCAACGGTCGATGAATTGCTGGCTGCGATCGCACCGGATACGGAGATCGTTCTTTCCGGCGGCACGTACGATCTCGGTGCGGCTTCGGAGTCCTATACCGGCGACAATCCATACTGTTCGTTCGTCCGAAGCGAATTCATCGTTGACAGCGATCGCCTGCAGTTGAAGATCGAGCATGCGGACGGTCTCTGCATCCGTGCCGGGGAGAACGCCGCTTGTGTTCTTTCCGCAAAGGACAGCGAGACTGCTGTCGACGTCAGCGCATGTTCCGGACTGACGTTCGTCGGGATCACCTTTGAAGGAAAGGAAGAAGGCGTCAGCATCACAGACTGTACGGACGTATGCCTGGAACGCTGCGGGTTTCTGGCGAGCAATGCGGTTTATATCGACCGCTGCGAGAATGTTGCGTTGAAAAACGCGGAAATCTCCGGATCCGTGCTGGCGGTGTTCGCTGCAGACTGCAAGCGTTTTACCGTTTCCGGCGCAGATATTCATGACTGCGGCATGGCACTGGCGCTTTCCGGCTGCGAAGACACGCTGGTGTCTGAAAGCCGTCTGCATGATTGCTGGTCGTATGAAGAACCGCTTCCTGACGAACCGCAGGGCGACGCTTCGATCTGGATCGCGGTCGACGGTCAAAGCAACAGCGTGAGGTTCGAGGACTGTGAACTGTACGGAAACGATTGCACGTATCTGTTCGCCATTGACGGCCCGGCCCGTGCCGATTTTTCGCACATCAACGTACACGACAACAAAGCGGACATTCTGTTTGACTTTGACGCGACCGCCGACGTTCCCGGCAGTCATACCATCTCAGACAGCGATATTCACGAAAATGAGGCGGGAAGCTTTCTCTGCGGCTGGCTTTCCGGAACGAAGATTGCGCTTTCCGGAACGTCTCTTAGCGACAACACAATTGAAGGATTGTTCCGGAGCGGCGATATCACAGTTTACGGATGCGAGTTTCAGGGAAACACGATCAAACGCTTTTTCGGTTTTGAAGAAGATGATGGATACGATGCGATTGTTTCTGTTCACGACCGCAATGGAAAGACACTTGACGAAGATATGATCCTCGCCATGGAACTGAAACGCGGCGATTGATGATCCGGGCATTCATTGAGAAACCTTCTGCAGCTCGAACCGCATATTCCGGCCGGCGCAAAGATGTATTGACACATCCGCGGAACCTGCAAACAACATAAAACACAGGGCGTTTTCGGATCTGTAACGATCCGGAAACGCCCTGTTATTTCGTATGGTTCTGCGTTACGCTTCGGGGGAGGCGGCTTTCATTTTGGCGAGCTCCTCCTCTTCGAGAACGCGGTAGGCGACCTTGCCGACGAGGGTTTTCGGCATGTCGTCCTTGAACTCAATGTCGTACGGCATCGCATACTTCGCGATGTTCTTGCGGCAGTACGCAAGAAGCGCCTGTTTCGTTTCCTCGGTTGCGGGAATGCCTGCGGCGAGCTTTACGAATGCCTTGACCTTCTGCATCCGGTACGGGTCCGGCACGCCGATGACGCAGCTCATCTGCACCATTTCGTTCGCGTCGAGGATGTTCTCAATCTGGCCGGGGTAGACGTTGTAGCCGGAGGAGATGATCATGCGCTTTGCGCGGCCCCTGAAGTACACGAAGCCTTCGTCGTCCATCGTGCCGAGGTCGCCGGTATACACCCAGGTGAGCCCGTCGGCGTGCGTGCGCAGCGTCTGCGCCGTTTCGGTCGGATGCTTCATGTACTCCTTCATGACGGTCGGACCCGCCAGAAGGATCTCACCCTCCTCGCCGTAGGGAAGCTCGCGGTCTGTACCCGGTTCGACGATCTTGATGTAGGTATCGGGGAAGGGGAGACCGATGGAGCCCTCCTTGAACATGTGCGGCGGCGTCAGACAGCACGCGGTGACGGTTTCGGTCGTGCCGTAGCCCTCGCGCACCTGAATGGTCGCCTTGTGATCGTAGAGGAAGGTGTCGAACTTCTTTTTGAGCTCGATCGACAGGCTGTCGCCGCCGGAGAACACGCCCTTCAGGCAGCTCAGGTCCGCGCCGTCCATGCTCGGAAGCCGGAGCAGCGCCTCATACAGCGTCGGTACGCCCGCAATGAAGTTGCAGCGATACTTGACGATGTCCTTTGCGTAGGACTTCGCCGTAAAGCGCGGCACCAGAATGCAGCGGCCGCCCACGGAGAGCATCGTATGGATGCACACGCCGAGGCCGAAGCCGTGGAACAGCGGCATGGCCGCCAGCATCTTGTCGCCGGGACGGAACATCGGGTTCGCCGCAACGACCTGTTCGCCGAGCGCGTTGAAGTTCTTGTTGGTCAGCACGATGCCCTTGGTCGTGCCGGTCGTGCCGCCCGAATAGAGAATGACCGCGGGATCGTCGGACTTGCGCTCGACCTTGTACCGGTAGAAGCAATGCGTCGACATGCCCATGAATTCGTTCCAGCGAATGACCGGCGCGTCCTTCGGGATCTTTTTGATCTTGCGGCCCTCGGTCAGCATATAGCCTGCGCGAAGCGGGCGGGAGAGAGCGTCCTTGACCGACGCGATGATGATGTTGACGACCTTTGTATTCTCGCGGATCGCCTCGAACTTTCCGTAGAACTGGTCCAGCGTGATCGCGGTCACGCTCTCGGATTCGTTCAGATAGAACTCGATCTCCTTTTCGGCGGACAGCGGATGGATCATGTTCGCGATCGCGCCGACGAGGTTGACCGCGTAGAACATGTAGATCGCTTGCGGACAGTTGGGCATGGCGATCGTGACCTTGTCGTTTTCGCGGACGCCGATCGTCTTCAGCGCCTTGGCGCAGCGCTCGATCTCGTGGACCATCTGGCGGTAGGTCGTCGAGCGGCCCATGAAGTCGAACGCCACGTTGTCGGGATACTGCTCGGCGATCCATGCGACCTTGTCGAACATGGAGCCTTCAAAATAGTTCAGGTGAAGCGGCACCGTTCCGAGATGGTCCGCCCACGGTGTTTTTGCTGTGATCATATCGTTCCCCTCACTCAATACTCATATCCGCTAGGCTCGGCAAGCGGCTTGTCCAAAAGCTCCGGGTGCGCGAAGATGTATTTGACCAGATTCAGACTGCGTACAAAATAGAACCCGTCGCCGATGCGCTCGTCGATCGTCGCACCGTAGTCCAGCACGTCGCGCAGCTGCCGTGTGCCGTCCGGCATGAGCATCTCTTCCTTGTGCAGCGTGCCGACCGTGATCATGATGCTGTTGGTCCCGTAATTGTTCAGATGGTGATAGACGGCCGGCCCCTTGATGCTGCCGAGATTGGACAGCAGCACGGTGCTGTAATTCGAGTCGCCCTCCTTCAGGGACTTCGGCACACGACCGAAGAAGTCGAGCGTGCGTATGAATCGAAATACCAGCATCAGCAGAAACCGCGGGATCTTGGCAAACGCGTCGATCGTCGCGTCCATGCCGCCCGTCGAATGCTCGTGCTTGCGCGCTTCGCGCACATCGCCGTAGATCTGATGGCTGACCTCGTCGATCGTGTCGGTATCCTTCGGCACGACCTGCATGAACGACTCCTCCGCGTAATCGGCAAAGCGGCGCTTCGCCATGAACATCAGGCTGATCGAATCGCGTTCATACATGCGGCGGCCCTGCACATACCGGTTCATGCCCGGCCGCTCCTTGATCATACGCGCAACGGCAAGGACGAAACAGTGGAAAATCGTCGTCTTGTAATTGTCGTGCTCCGCGTTTTTCTTTTCAATGAATTTCACCAGCTCCGTACAGTCGATCTTGTCGGCAAGATAGACCTCGCTTTCGGTCCGCTTCGGCATCAGGTGAAAGATGATGGTCGTCAGTCCGGATACATCCCGGATGTATCGCGCGCCCGGCCGGTCGCCCCATTTCCGCTTCACAAATTGTTACCCCCTTATTTTCGACACGTTTCGCGCCGAATTTGCTATAGTATATCATCTGCTGCAGAATTCGACAAGACCGAATCCAACGAACTTTTTCAAAAAAACGGATCTTTAATGTACAATTAAGCTTGCACGGGTAAGCTGTCATCAGTAAAATGAAAGCGAGGGATTCGATTATGAAGAAAACACTTTGCATCATTCTTTCGACACTGCTGGTCTTGTCCGTATGGATGGCATGCGGGAAAACCGAAACTGCGCCTGAAGCGGAAGGGCAGACGGAGACGGCGAACGCGTCCGATCCGGGAGAGGAAGCCAATGGCTTTTCATTCGCGGACGGCACACGTCCCGAACCGCCGGAGGGATTTGACGGCACTCCGCCGGAAGGCACCCCGCCGGACGGATTCGGCGGCATGGGCGAACCGCCGTCCGGCATGGGTCAACCTCCGCAAGGAGGCCCGCACGGCAACGGCGGAACGCCGCCCGATAAACCGGACGGAACGCCGCCGGGCGGATTCGGCGGCATGGGTCAGCCTCCGCAGGGCGGTCCCGGCGGCAGCAGCGCGGATATCGACTATCACGGCACGGTCGAGATCACTTCCTCCGAAACACAGGAGGATCAGACCTATGCAAGCTCGACCTCCGATGAAAGCGCGCTGCTGATTGCAACCGGCGACGCGGTCACGATCACGAGTCCGACGGTGACCAAGACCGGCGATTCCGACGGCGGAGACAACTGCAACTTCTACGGGCTGAACGCGGCCGTACTCGTGAAGGACGGCGCGAACGTGACCGTCACCGGCGGCACGATCACATCCTCCGCATCCGGCGCGAACGGCGTGTTCTGCTACGGCGGCAACGGCGGGCAAAACGGCGCGGCGGGCGACGGCACGACCGTCACGATCCGCGATACAGTCATCACCACGACGGGCAGCGGCTCCGGCGGCATCATGACGACCGGAGGCGGCAAAACCTTCGCGTACGATCTGACCGTCACCACGTCGGGACAGTCCTCCGCGCCGATCCGCACCGATCGCGGCGGCGGCTGGGTGTACGTCGACGGCGGCACCTATACCTCGAACGGGCTCGGTTCGCCGGCGATCTACTCGACGGCAGAGATCCATGTCGCAAACGCGACGCTCGTTTCGAATCTCTCCGAGGGTGTGTGCATCGAGGGCAAGAACAGCATCGAGCTGGTCGACTGCGATATGAGTGCGAACAATACGAAGATGAACAGCAACGCGACGTTCCTCGACAGCATCATGATCTATCAGTCCATGTCGGGCGACGCGGATTCCGGCACGTCGAGCTTCACCATGACCGGCGGCAGTCTGACGAGCAAGAGCGGGCACGTGTTCCACGTCACCAACACGAACGCGATCATCACGCTTTCCGGCGTGACACTCCGGAACGAGGACAGCGAAAACATCCTGCTCTCGGTCTGCGCGGACGGCTGGAGCGGCGCAAAGAACATTGCGACGCTGAATGCGGTTGGCCAGGCGCTTTCTGGAACCATTCTGGTCGGCAGCGATTCCACGCTGACGCTGAACCTCACCGAAGGTTCGACCTTCACAGGCGCGATCTCCGGCAGCATCACCAACGCCAAAGGCGCAGTCGTTTCCACCGAGGTCGGCACGGTCAACGTGACGCTGGACGCATCTTCGACCTGGACGCTGACCGGCGACACCTATATCACTTCGTTTACGGGCGACGCGTCAGGTATCATCTCAAACGGCTTCACGCTGTACGTAAACGGCGTAAAGCTCACCGGAACGAACTGAATCTCCCCAAAAATGATCGGGCTGTTCAAAAAGTGCTTTTGAACAGCCCGATGCATTCTCGCTTCGCTCCGTGAATGGCCCAAAGGACATGAATTGCGCCTGAACAGCGCATGAATTGACGGCTTACACCGTCATGAAGGTTGGTTTTCCGGACGGAAAACCTTCATTCATGGTCCCGCAGATAACCAGGGCGACGCGCGATGGTACGCGCGGGAAGCGCGCGATCTGCCGCCGTAATGGAGCGAAGCGAAATGGAGCTTGTGGAAGCGTGCGACGGCACCGCTGTAACGAAGCGCAGCGAAGTGGATTCACGGCGAACGCCGATTCATGCCGAAGGCAATTCGTGCGGCAGCGCCGCAATTCATAGGGGATGTCAAGAAACGTATTGCAGTTTCTTAACATCCCCTTGCGTTACAGAAGGACGGTTACGGCTCGGCGGGGACCTTATACGGCCGGTTGCAGTCGATCAGCCCGGCGAGGGTGACGGGGGAGTAGCCCGTGAGCTCGACGCCGGCGTTCAGAAGGCGCGGCTCGGCGTTGATGAAGGGGCAACAGGGCAGGTCCCTCTGGTTGTGAATGTGGCCGAAGACCATGCATGAATCGTTGCCGGGCCAGACGAGCAGCGGATAGTGGCAGATCGTGACGTGCCGTCCGAGGGACGGGTCGAAGATGTGCATCAGGTTCGACTGCCCCGCAAGCAGTTTTGCGGATTCCGCGTCCATCCACCTGTCATGGTTGCCGCGGATCAGGTACTTTTTGCCCTTCAGCCGCCGAAGGATCGCGTTCGGAGGCGTCGTGCCCTTGTGCCAGAAATCCCCGACGATGTAGACCGTGTCCTCGTCCGTCACGCGGGCGTTCCAGCTTTGGATCATGGCCTCGTCCATCTCCCCGGCCGAAGAGAACGGCCGCTGACACAGGCGGATGATGCTCTCGTGTCCGAAATGCGGATCTGCGATATAGAAAATGCGCATGAGTTTCACTCCTATGGATTCTGTCGAAAGTATATCATAGTATTGCCGCTTTGAAAAGAGCGCCCCGACAGAGGTTTTCCGCTGCCGGGGCGTCGGCGCGTCACTTGGTTTTCGCGCTCAGGACACTCGACCACTCGCCGAAGTAGGTGAAGCCCTCGAACTCGTGGTAGGAGCGCACGCGGACGTAGTACGTCGTCTTGGCCTTCAGGCCCTTCACGACCGTCTCGTACGTCTTTGCGTCGGCGATCTTCACCGTTTTGACGTTCTTCGTCATACGACGTGATCGTTCCGTCGCCGTCCGCATCGCCGACCGTGGAGGTGTTCGGTGCGGCGTCGGCCGATGTGTACGGCCTTGCGGCAAGCAGCAGAACTGCAAGAAGCAGAAGGGGGAGGGCTTTGAGAACTCTCATGCGGACCCTCCTTCAATACTCGTCCGCCGTGCGGCAGCGGGCGGCGTTCTCACGGCGGTTGTACGCCTTTTTATTATCGATCCGTTTTGTGGCAGGGCAGATCGTCCACAGAACGCGCTTTTTTGCGTCCAGCGCGCGCCGTGCTTTCGGGCTCATCTTGTCTCGCGGGATGAATCGTTCCATTGTCATGCTCCTTTCCTGTTGTACGGTTGTGTTTGCGGTGGGATCTATGTAAAAAGCGAGCGGATCGCCTGAAGTCCCGGCTTCGGTATTCCTGCGTAAGCGATTCAGGAGGAAGAATGCTTCGGAATACCCCGCTGCCGTTTGCGGTTCGTTGTCTTTCGATGGCTGTATTATCGCATACGGGAGGGTCCTCCGTCCCGGAGAAACGGTTGCTATGCCGCACGGTCCGAAAGAAAAACCGCGCAGCGGGCGGAATGCCTTGACGTGCGCGGAGAAGCAACGTATAATAATAATATATAAAAGAACGAGGTGAATCTGTATGCGCATGACAAAAATCATCTGCACGATCGGTCCGGCGAGCGAAAAGCCCGAAGTGTTCCGGGAGATGTGCCTTGCGGGCATGAATGTGGCCCGGCTGAACTTTTCCCACGGCACGCATGAAGAACATCAGAAGAAGATCGACATGATCAAGGCGGTCCGCGAGGAGCTGAACCTGCCGATCGCGATCATGCTCGATACGAAGGGGCCGGAGTACCGCATCAAAACGTTCCGGGACGGCAAGGTGACGCTGCACGACGGCGACGACTTCACCTTCACCACGCGCGACGTCATCGGCGACGAGCACATCGTCTCCGTCAGCTATGCGGGACTCACCGAGGACCTGTCCGCGGGCGACCGTGTGCTGGTCAACAACGGGCTTGTCATCTTCGACGTCACGGCGATCGAGGGGACCGAGGTGCGCTGCCGCGTCGTCACGGGCGGCGTGCTCTCCGACCGCAAGAGCATGAGCTTCCCCGGCAAGGTTTTGCGGCAGAAATACCTCAGTGAGCAGGACAAGGCGGACCTGCTGTTCGGCATCAAAAACGAGGTCGACTTCGTCGCGGCGTCGTTCGTGTCGTGCAAGCAGGATCTTCTGGACCTCAAGGGCTTCCTCTCCGAGCACGGCGGCGGCAACATCGACGTCATCGCCAAGATCGAGAACCGCTCCGGCGTGGACAACATCGACGAGATCTGCTCCGTCTGCGAGGGCGTCATGGTCGCGAGAGGCGACCTCGGCGTGGAGGTCCCGTTCACCGAGCTGCCCGCGATCCAGAAGCATCTGATCACCAAATGCCGCATGCTCGGCAAGCGCGTCATCACCGCGACCGAAATGCTCGAATCCATGATCACCAACCCGCGCCCGACGCGCGCCGAGATCAGCGACGTTGCAAACGCGGTCTATGACGGCACGAGCGCGATTATGCTGTCCGGCGAATCCGCCGCGGGCAAGTACCCGGTGCTGGCGGTTCGTACAATGAGCGAGATCGCCGAGGAGACCGAGCGGCACATCGACTACGCCGGGCAGTTCGAGGCGCAGAAGTTCACGATCCGCAACCGCGTCGACGCGATCTCCCACGCCGCCTGCACGATGGCGATCGACCTCAATGCAAGCGCGATCGTCGTCACATCTTTGAGCGGCCTGACCGTGCGCATGGTTTCGCGCTTCCGCGCGCCGATCACGATCCTCGGCCTCGCCACGAACAGGAACGCGTGGTACAAGCTCGCGCTGTCGTGGGGCGTCATCCCGTATCTGACCGAGCATTTTCCGAGCATGGAGGTGCTGAACTTCTATGCGCTGCGCGCCGCAAAGGACCGTCTGTCTCTGAAGTCGGGCGATACCGTCGTTATGACCGGCGGCAACACCAGCGGCGAAAGCGGCAATACCAACGTTCTCCGCATCGAAACGGTCGTCTGACCGGCTGCGGTCGGGAAGGGAGAGAAGATGTCAAGAGGATCGTCCCCTTGGCATCTTTTTCATTGCTGTGGGAATACGGATCGCATGATGCGACAGGAGGAAAGACTTGTATCGCGCTGACTGTCCCTCTGTATGCGGCACGATCTTTCCCTACGGGTCCGTCGGTGCGTTTTCTGACGGGGCAACGTCCCTTGTGTTAAAGGAGAGACTGTATATGGACAGAAAAACAAATACCGAGTTTTTTTTATTCCGTTTGAATATAAAAAGAAAGAACTGTTCCGCAGCATCGTAGCGGACATCGAAGCCGGTGCGATCTGGGACCCGAAGCGCGACGAAATCAAGTATATGCTGAAGTATGTCGCCGATAAGATCGACAGCAGCAACGGGACGACGTGCCAGTGCTTCCACTATATGCGCAACGAGAAGGGGAGAGAGCTCCAAAAGTTGGGTAAGGCGGACGATTGGTACCGCACGGAGGAGCATGCGTATCGGAACGAAACGATCCGGTTCGGTGTGCAGATCCGGAACGTGCATCTGTACTGCTTCAGCACGGGCGTGGGGATTCTCGCGTTTGAGATCGGCATGAAGGAGAACGATCCCCTTTACATCTCGAATTGTTTGTATTATCTGAAAAAGGTTTCCAGGGAAAGCTTATACGGGGAAACGAATCCTTCGTCCTTCACGCTGCTTGACTGCGCAAAGGAGATCCTTTGCAAAACAAAATCGTTGGAGAACGCCGTTTGCTTTTACTATGCCATACCTTCCACCGAACGCGCAAACGCGCTGATCTATCTGGAGGTCGACGCAAAAGAGGATTACAAAAGGGAGCTCTTTTATCTTTGGCACTGCTACAGCGACGGCTTTTTATACACGGAAAACAGCGACACGGACAAGGACGAGATATACATTCCGTCAAGGGATACGGTATGCAAACACAAGGCAAACACAAGGGGACGGTTCTACTGTGTTGACAGTCGAACACAAGGGGACGGTTCTTCTGTGTTGACAGAATGATGAGAAACAGGCATAATTGCAAAGTGGAGGTGATGCAATTATGCCGCGATCAGCAAGGAAGGGTGACAGGGGGACGGTTCTCTTGACAACTTTTTCAGGACAAGCACAAGTGTCAAGGGGACGGGAACACAAGGGGATGGTTCTCCCGACACTCCTTGACACATGCTGCGCCGGTTCCTTTGACGATCGCAGTTACGGCTTTTCCGGGTTCGCATGCCGCGCAAGGTATGCGAGCTTTTTTCGTTCGTCCTCCGCTTCCAGAGACGCTGCGCCGTGTTCGCCGCCGAGGTATTCGAGGTGATGGCGGAACTCATGCCGAAGGATCCCGCGGATCAGCGGCTTCGCGGTTTCGGCGTCCGCCTGCGGATAGGTCCGATTGAAGGAGCCTTGATAGAGAACGATCTGCCGGATGCCGGAGCGGATCGTATACAGCCCCATGATGCAGAGATCGTCTGAGCGGGCGTAGTCCGGGATCACGATCGCTTCGGACACGACAACACCGCCGGACAGATCCCGGAAGAACGGCTCCGGAAACTCGTCCAGCAGCTCGGAGACGATGCGCTTGTACTCCGCAAGTCCGATCATCGTTCCGGCTCAACAAACGGCGTGCCGAGGTTCTTTTTCAGCGCAGCGATCATTTCGTCGGAGAGGCCGAGGCCCTTCACATACTGTTCCGCACAAGCGGCAAGATCGGCTGTGTAGATGTCTGCGACGCCGAACGCGGCGGCAAGCGTTTTTTCGATGTTGCCTGCAGCGATCGCCCGGTACTGGTCGGTGCCGGGTTCCACACCGTAATAGTTATAATAGGTGATCATGTAGTCGGCGACGACCTCGTTGGCGGACGCGCCCATCAGGCATTCGAGGACGGCGGAGACGAAGCCCGCACGGTCCTTGCCCTCCTTGCAGTGGATGAGATACGGCCCGTCATGCGTTGCGAAAAACGCCAGACCCTTCGCAAGCCCGGCTTTGAACGACTCGCTTTCAAAGTCCACGCTGACGTTGAGCGCGATGATGTTCCGACGGCTGTAGTAGCTTTCCCAATAGCCTTCATATGCCTGCATCGAGGCCTCGGTGTCCGTCAGGTTCATGATCGTGTTGATCCCGGCGTCGTTCAGCGCGTCGTCCGCTTCATGATTGCGGTTGAGCTCCGGAGAGACGGGGGAGGAGGAACGGTACAGCTTCCAGTCGCCCATGCCCGTCGTTGCAATGTTCCGGAAGTTGGCAAACTGCTCGTCTGTCAGATGGATATAGTCCTCGCGCTCGTTGGTGCGGACGAGCTGCCGGAGCATGTATTCATTCAGATAGCCGCCCTTTTCCTGCATGGAGATGGCGACGGCGACAGGCGTGCTTACGCGGAAGTCCCAGCGATAGCCGGGCTCCTCTGCGATCTGCGTCTTTTCGGCGAGCTGCAGCGTCGTCGCGAGATCGCCCATGTTGATCGCAACGACGACAGGGTTCTTTCCGCTCTGCCCGTCAATGACGGATACGACAAGCATGCTTCCGGTGTCCACGTCGGAGAATGCGGAGCCGATCGGCATGGTCAGTACCTGCCCGTTGACCGTCACGTTGACGATATCGCCGCATTCGTAACCCATGGCAAACAGGTCCGTTGCGGTGAGCGTGAGCTCCAGATTGCCGTACTTGCCGATATCGGCGACGTCGGTCCGGATCTCCGGTGCGGCTTCGATCTCCTCCGGCGTCGGCGCAGGCGTCGCTTCGACCGGCGCGGGCGTCGCTTCTGTCGGCGCGGCGCCTCTGCAGCATCCGGCGAGCATGACCAAAGCAAACAAAAAAGCAAACAGCTTCACAGATTTCATAAAAGCACCTCGGCATGTATCTATACAAGAAGTGTACCACAGAATTGACATGTCCGCAACCGGGAAGCGATGCTCTCGGAACGCTGCCTTTGATTTGCAGGCCAGGGAAGCAGCGCCGGCGACGCGGCTGCGCCGCGTACACGAACTGCGTTCTCATCGCGCCGAAGAGGGACACGAAAAGCCACCCGTTGAGGGTGGCTTTGGCGTCCCCGGTGCGTTACGGCATCGCTTATATTGAAATGGTATAGGAAGCGATGCCGAGCACACGGCTGCGCCGTGTATACGAACTGCGTTCTCATCGCGCCGAAGAGGGACACGAAAAGCCACCCGTTGAGGGTGGCTTTGGCGTCCCCGGCGCGATTCGAACGCGCGGCCTTTCGCTTAGGAGTTGTATTCCGACAATCTGTTAATTATGCCCTAAAACACTGAAAAGTGCCTAATTTAGGGCACTTTTAGCAATTCCATCCATTACCGTTTTAGTCCATATAGTCCACAAAAAGGTCATTTTGTCCACCCGAAAGTTAGTCAAAAGTTAGTCAAAAAGTTAGTCAAATCCAGATAGGAAGATAAAAGTGCAATAGAGTATTGATATGGATTTGTTTATACCGATGTCCACTCATTATAGGTAAGGCAATAATGAATAATATATTTTATTGACAGTGGATATTCTATGTTGAACTGGTGTTTATAACTATTATAACCAATTTAAGATATTTAGGAGGGATAGATCGTTTGGTTGTGAGAAAAGAAAGTGAAAAGGACAAAATATAGCACGGAGACTTGTACTCACATCCTATACAGTTAGGATATAGACTTATTTTACTAAACTGATTCTGGAGGTTGTTTATGGAAGGATTACCTAATCTCGTTCAATCATTTATCAAAGAAAACATGAGCATAAAGACTATTCTAAGTCAGGAGATTATTAGCGAAGGAAAATCAGGCGCACTTGTATTTCGTATAAAAGTTGAAAGTTCAATTCAAGAACGATCTGGTTGGTATTTTGTGAAATGTACTAATTCAAGTAATGAATGGCATGATCATAATAATGATGAAGCCACTAAAAGAAAAAAAGCGGACTTCCATTCGCCTAAGTTCAAATATAGATTCGCAGAAATGGTTATGGATGGGGTAGTTGACGGTTGGAATGTAATAATCCTAAAGCAAGCAAATGATCGCGCTCAGGGATCTGTTTCCTTGATTAAACTGAAAGATATAAATAAGTTCTCAAGTGTTCTAAAACAGATTTCATACGAACTGCTGGAAGAGTGGAATACGAATCCTACTTCTGACGGAAATATACAATCCTTTTTTGAGAATATCCTTGCCTATCGAATGGGCCGGGATGGTGTTTTCATTAAGAAATTAAAAGAAATCGGGATAGATAGCAATAAAGCGACGCTGAATCTTGGAGATAAGTATTATCCTAACCCTGCTTATTTTATTGTATTGAATTCACCGTTGCTTTGGAATAAGATAAATGGGCAAAGTCAACTACAGTTTTATAAAGGCAACATACACGGAGATTTACATTGCGATAATATTATTTGTGATTGTGATAATGATCCAATCGAGTATTGTATAATTGATCACGATAGCTATTCAAGCGATGGCTATTTATTGTTCGATCATGCATATCTTGAGTTGTATTGTTATCTGTTCAAAAATGAATATAAAGAAGAAATCAGTGCTGAAGAATGGATTAATCAAGTAGCGCCTTATATTGTGACAAATACATTGGCTGCTGTTGAAAATGATTGTAATCGATGGAACAGAGCCGTACGCAATTCCATTTGCGAGGGCATTAAAAAGTGGGCGGATAAACATCATCCGGGTTTAATTGAAGATGTTGAAATGCAGTTTAGACTTGCGCGCATTGCAGCAGGAATTAATTTCTTTTCCAAGAGAGCAATTATTGACGAAACAATTATTCGTAAACTATTGTATTATATATGTGAAAATATACTGTGTTTGTTTACAAGAATTGGGTTAATTTGGGACCATCGCTGCGTCACTTATATAGGAGAAAAGAGTATTGTTCCTTTTAATGAAAGCCAGATTGAGGTTATCACAGATACAAATCCATCTATAGAGGACAAAGAAAGAGAATTTGAAGAATACATAATTAGCAAGCTCTGTGATGCTAGCTTTGCGGGTGATTACTTAAAATCAGGATTATCAAGTGAACTTAATCTTGGAAGCAGACTTACGCCGCGATTGTTTGAAAAGTATTTTCTTATAAAAAGAAATAAAACAGAAACTGAAGAGATTAGTTCGACAATATCCAGACTATTTAGAAGTGATAGCTTTAATATGCTCTGTATAGAAGCAGGGCGAGGTAGCGGAAAAAGTACATTTGTTAATACAACTCTTTTATCAACAGATAAGGAGTATGAATTTGTTTATCCTCACCCTTGTTTTGATCTGACAAAAAGACGTGTTGGAAATGAGTATTGTGAATGTGGGATACTATCCGAGTTCGAATCGGTTTATAATAATTTGTTAAAGGATACTACATGGAAACAAAAATACTTTTCAGAGATTCAAAGAATATCAATTACTGCTAACGACTTCGGGGGATATTTTAGGAAGAATCTTGATCGATCTGTAAATGCATTGCTTAACAATAGTTTTAAAACACTATTCTTTGACCATGCCGAAAGAATAAGAGCATCAAGCGATGATACCATCGATATAAAGATTTTCTTATTGTTATATTTAGTAGCATTAGCAACAAAACCACAACCCAAAAGTAATAAAGAAACAAAGAATCGCAAAAAACCGATAAGATGGATAATGCTTTTTGACGGAATCGAAACATATGTCACTGCTGATGCAGAAAAAGCAATAAGAACGATTTTTGAAATACATGATTTCGTGCGTAATGCATTTGATAGCGTTGGAATGGTTCGAGATTTCTTTACCAAGTTTACATTTATCATTCCGGTTCGTACAGCTACCAGTTTGAACATAGAGCAAGCAGTAGATAGCAGTGGACGTAAAATTTGGGGAAATCACAAAGAGTACATTATCAAACTTCCCCAAACAGATTTTTCAATCGAAGCTTTATTAAAAAAGATAAAATATCTCACAAGTATAAAACGTGATACAAGCGAGCAGGAATATCCCTTGATTAAAAGATGTATCGAGATTGTTTCCGTCTTAATTCCTCGCCCACTTATTCAAAGCTATATCAACGGGCATATTAAACTCAATGAAATAACGGAAAAGGCTCGTTTTTTTGCTGAGCGTAAACTTCTGCCATTGTTCAATTATGATCATAGAAATATTGTCGACAAGCTCTATGAGTTTGCCGCACTGGATGCTTCTGATCCAAATATTCAGGCGCTTAGTAGACTTGATGAAAACTTAAATAATGAGAATATTGATTCGAACATTGTATCTAATGGCAAGCATATGATTTTTTTACGCAGTATTTTTAACGTATTTCGTAGATATGGATTACTAAATCAAATTGGATATTCCGATTTTGATTATATGCACCAGCATGGGATTGCACGAACGCTATTGAATTTTTTATACTACAGAGAGTTAAAATTTAGACTGGATTGCATTCGAAATTCTCAAATTGATGCCGGAGGAGAATTTGCAGGGGTTCCGTTTATTGAATTTTTGGATATGCTTAAGCCTTTTGCTCAAACAGATATCACGCAGCTAGCAAATATCGTCTATAATATTAGTGCGCTAAATGCGGCTACTGATCCTGTTTATACTTGGTCACATTTACTAATAATCCGCGGAATCGAAAAAAGACTTTCCATAGAAAGCTTTGATTTGTTAATTCGTAATTACTATCAGGACAACAATAGAGAACATATGAGCAATTGGTATGTAAAACTGTCAGATGCAGGTCTCAGCTTTTCTTCATGGGCGTCAAAACAATTTGAGTTCTTATTGTCTAGATGCGATACAGGATCTACCGCTTTATTTGCAAAAGATATTATAAATGATGTAGCTATTAAAGATAGCTGTGATCGTGTTAAAGATATTATAAATAAAGAAGGGATAACAAGGCTTATTGAAAATGCTATTATTGGATGTAAATACTGTAAAAATAATGCATTGCCTTGCAAAACCTGCGACACAATCAACAATGACAAAACTGCGATGGATTGTTCTTTGATTCAAAGATATCAAGAGTGTTTATTGCTGATCGTTGAAAGCATCGACTATATAGATCGATTCCGTTGCTACATATATCAGGTTGGGAAGGCAAACAATTTACCGAATAACATTCTTAAGGAGAGAAATAATATGCTTCTCGATGTGATCACAGGTTTTAATGCTTTATTTGATGAACTTGAATCCAAAATCATAAGTAATGTCGATGAAAACATGGGTTTTTTAGATAAGATGAACAAGAATACAAGAAAGTATTGGAGATTAAGTGAAGATAATATTAGAAATGTAGATTTTTTGAATTCAAAAGGTAAAAAGTACATTCAAAGAATCAGAACACCTAGATTCCATAGATGGTATTTATATCCGCCGGCGCATATGCATTTGGTAATAGGTATTTCGCGATTCATTGAAGAAGCTGTTCCATTATTTGACATGAATAAAAGAATACAGATTGTTAGGAATCGCATTAAGTGTAATGTGTGCAATGAAATCATTGAGAGTAATTTGGAGAATAGAGAGGAAAAGTGCGAGTGTAAATCGTGCATGATTAGTGGTGGACACAAAAGTCTAATACGTAATGGTAAAATAAAAGATTGGCAGGAGATGAGCGAAGTAATATATGATAATAAAGAATTCGCTTTCGTCAATGGCAAATGGATTCAGCATTAATCAAGATAAAACTATTGAAAGGAATATCTGCTATCGGCAGGATGAGTTATGATAGTTTATCGCTATAGAACAATTGAAAATGCATTGAAGGAAATAGAGACAGGAACTTTTCATTTTGCCTCAAGAGAAGAGTTGAATGATCCTATTGAAGGATATGTGAGCGTTCATTGGCAAGGGGATAAATCAGCATGGGAGGGATTACTGAGAAACTATATCTGCAGCGTTTATAACGCTGTGGAAATGTTCTTTTTACAATGCCATGAAGGGAGGATATTCAAGGAAAGCTTAATAATTGATATAGAAAGCTATAATAAGGTACCATTAGGTGGAGTATTAAAAATACTTGGGGAGACTTTTTTACATGATCCAGCAATCCAAAGCATAGCTTCATTTTACGGCGATAACCTTGTAAGAGTTAATGAAAAAGAACTTCATTATATTCTCCATCTTATTCATTTTAAGGCTCTTTCATTATGCTTTCAAATCGATGAGAAAAATGGACTGTTTTCAAAAGATTTAGCTGAGGAACTTTTGAAAACATATCCTCCATCTGGAGAGATATTCTTTCCGTTTTCACTTATGGAGACAGATAGAGTTGGTGAAAAAGACAGGGAGATGATTATTGATAGTGCAATAAGTACAATGAATAGTTTTTTTGAACTTCTATTGATTCACCAAAGCATTGACACAAGTGATGGCAATAGAGATAATTTGACATCAATTGCTCAACAGAAAAGAAACTGGATGAGGTTAAACCTTGATTATCCAAAAGCATATATTCTGCAATTGAAAGAGATGCTATATCCCAGAAGTTATATTGTGTGCTTTTCTGGGAAAAACGATAATTCTGCAATGTGGGGAAATTATGCCAATAATCATCAGGGCGTTTGTTTTATCTATGAAACAGATCAAGACAACAGTTTGAAACTGGTGGATCGCAAGAAAGGCAATTTGAAGCTCGAAGTAAAACCGGTTATTTATCATGGTGAATTAATCGAACGTAATTTTTATGAAACCATCGGACGAGTTACAATGCAACAAGTTAGGTCTTGGCTAACCGGCACGGATGGGATAAGTAGCTCGATTGAGGTATTCTCTAATACAGATGAGTGGCGTAGAAGCTATTGGAAAACATATCAGATGAAAATATATCGAAAGAATAAGGCTTGGGAATATGAGAATGAATATCGAATCGTGATTACGGATTCGTTACATGAGTTTTCGACACGAGATAGTCAGAATCTAAGATATGATACTGCAGCACTAAAAGGGGTAATTTTCGGAATCAACACATCAGACTATGACAAAAAAAGAATCATAGAGAAGATCAAACATAGTAGTTATTTGTATCAAAACGTTAGTTACAGTCAAGCCGAATACAACGAGAAAACACAGGCTATTATTGTGCGCAAAGCGCTTAGTCAAAGTTGAAGAATATAATTATTCTTCGTATGCTTTATATAAGAATCTATAAATATTCAGAAGAAAAAGAAAGCAGAGATGAAAATGGATCGTATTTTTTCTCCAGTAGGACAAGGATGTTTTGCAATTGAAAAATTCAGTAAAAAAACAGTTGTTGTTTTTGATTGTGGCACTCTCACAAGAATCGGCAACCAAACACGTACTGACTTCATTAATCAGCGGATCAAGGAAGAAATCCATTGTGATGAAATAATCCGGTATGTCTTTATTTCTCATTTGGATATTGACCATGTAAATGGGTTGGCATATCTTTTATGGAACTATACGGTTAATGAAGTTGTGCTGCCTTTATTATATGATGAGTCTAAAGAGTTATATCTCGGAAAAAACGCGTTATCAGATAGTGAAGAATTCAATAGGTTACGCTTTCTGATTGAGCGACCGGTTGAATTTGTTCAAGAGTATAGCAGATATCATCATACAAAGACTACATTTGTTGCCCCGGTGGATGAATTCGGAATAGAGCAAAAATGGGATATGTCTACATGCTATTCCGGAAAGGAATTTCACATCAATAAATGGGTATTTGTTCCTTTCAATTTCCAGTACAGAGAGAATACGTTGAAGCTTAAGAAAAACCTTTTGGATATGGGGGTAAACCTTGATATAATCAAAGATAGAAGCGTAGATATCTTGAAGGATAGTGATTTAGTCATTAGAATAAAGAAAGCGTACAAAAGGATAGATAATGATTTGAATCAGAATGCAATGACTGTTTATTCGGGGCCCAAAGAATATAGTCACTATCAAACAAAAATGCTTACACATGGTATCCCAATAGTATGTGGAAGAAACACACCGAAGAAACTGACTAGAGCAGGTTGCTTGTATACTGGTGATTACAATGCAAGCACTAATGAGAGATGGGATAACTTAAAATGCTCTTATAGACCTTATTGGGATAATATTGGATTATTGCAAGTCCCTCATCATGGTTCAGAAGATTGTTATAATGATCAGATGGGATATGATGATTGCTTGCTGATTATAAATGCGGGAACGAAAAATGATTATCATCATCCCAATCCGTCAGTTTTATATAGTCTTTACAAAACAAATAATACTGTTATTTGGGTTAGTGAAGAAGAATCTAGTGCAATGCAGTTCAAAATTCTTAGGCGCAAATCAATAGTAGCCAAAAGAATATAATTACGTCCCATATAGCTTCTTCTCGTGAATGAACCGTAACGCTATGCTACACAATAAGGAGCGTAGAGTTATGGAACATGAGAGCGAATTGAGACTGCTTGCGGATGCAATCCGGCAGGCAAGAATCGAAAAGAGAATCTCGCAAGAGAAGCTTGCGGAGATGCTGGATGTCTCGACAACGCACGTCAGACATATCGAAAGCGGACACAGAAAGCCATCCATCGAAAAATTGGTGTCGCTGTGCCAGATCTTGGACATTTCTTTCGATCAGGTGGTGAAGGGCGAGCCACGTCCGGTTTTGAGCTCTGCGGAACGCATCTTGAATTGTGTTGAGAATGCATTTTCCGAAGAAGAACGGAACCTGATTGCCGATCTGATCGAGGCAGCAGCGGACAAAAGGACAATCAAATAACAGATAGCGTACTGGTCCAAAAGGCATTCTTTTTGGATCAGTGCCTTTTTGTTCGACAAAGACAGACAAAACTCGACAAACATTTTACAATTTGACGATGGACTTTTCGTGAACTGACGGTGTTTTCTATAGTAGGTTCATGAAAGATCCCGAAAGGAACCCACATGGCAAGCTCAATCATGAACTTTATTGAGGAGAACTATCAGAGTCTCCTCTGGTTTGCTGTTCGCATGACGGGGAACTGGGCGGACGGAGAGGACGTTCTGCAGACGGTTGCAACGAAGATCTGTCTGAAGCAGGACGAACTCAAGGACATCGCGCATTGCAAATCCTACCTGATGGTTTGCATCCGCAATGCGACGATCAACCAACGGCGCACGAAAGCGAGGCAAAGAGTGGCTGACGAGAGCTATGAAAAACTGAAAGACACCTTTTCCGATCCCGCAATCAAACAGGAATACGAGCTTGTGGAGTGGATCGAGACGCTGGATCATCATCTGGAGTATTATGATGAGCAATCCCGTAAGGCGTTTATTGCTTACTATGTGGATCAGGTTCCGTTGGAGGAAGTCGCCGCTTCATTAGGACTTACCAAGCGGCAGACGACAAAGAAGTTTGAGAGCATGCGCAACTATTTGAAGCATCACCATAAGCACCTGTTTGTGCAGTTGAGCGTTTTGTTATCGATGTAAGAAAGGAACATTGCCGATGAAAATGACAAGATTGGAATGGCGTTACCTGCAGCGAATTGCGCTGGATCATCCATACTTTGACACGCACAAGCTCCCTTTGACCGAAAAGGAAGCAAAAGCGATTGTTGAAGCAAATATCACGATGACCGGCAAGGAATTCGTCGATTCCATCTATGCAAAGCTCGGCATGACCCGTTCGGAGGAAGAAAAGAAACGCTTTGCGTGGCTGCACAATATAGGGGAACTGTTCACCGTGCCACCGATCCGCAAGATCGCAATCGCGGTTCTTGTTGTCGTGTTGATGACCGTATTTTTCGCAGCGACGCCGACCGGTAGAGCAATCGCTGAAAGCGTGATACAGTACTTTGCAACGCTGTTTGATGATGGTAGACTTGTTGTGAATCAAGGCAGTTATCAGAATTCAATAGAGCTTATTGAAAATACAGATAATTCAGATGACTATGAAAAGCTGGAAAATCAGATCGCAATTGTTTATGTAGACACTTTTGATGATTTTACTATTGCAACAGAAAAAACGCCAATCACTTTGCCTCTTTTACATAAGGAACTGTATTACGAATATGATGAGACGATTGATTATTTAGCGCTGTATGCGGTTTATGAAATGGCAGAGGGGAAGATTATTACTTATCAGATTTGGGATGTAGATGATTGGGCAAGTTCCACTTCGATGGGTTTTATACCATACGACACTCTCGACTCTGATAACGATATTTATTATTCGATTGAAGAGGATGGGAAGATTGATATCAAAATAATCAAAAAAGATTCTGTTTTCACAATAGTATCTAAAGGAAACTATTCTTTGGATGACCTTATCAAGATGCTAAAAGAGAATTGATATCAGCGGGCGCATTTGTAAATGATATAAGCGCCCGCTAGTTCTATCCTAATACTAGATGTTATATGTTTTTTCGTAGGAATATGTTACTCCTTCTGCTGTATAGCTAAGCCGTAGATGATAAGTTCCAGATGAAAGAGTAACGTTTTTACTGAGTCCAATTAGTGTATTTGAAGATGTCGTTCCAATGGATGCAATGGAATTATATGATGCATTATATAGTGTCAGCTTTACAAATACTGAGACGCCTTCTGGATTGTTTATTCTTGCCCACATCTTGTATGTTGAGCCGGAAACATGCTTTAAGCCGAAAGATGCGCCAATATCTGCTCTGACCGGCATCTCAGCAGTACCGTCCGCAAACGTCGGTAAGGTGACCATCATGCTTATCAATAGTGCAAGCGCGATACATAGGACTTTTCTTTTCATAATGACCTCCAAGAAATGAATTTGGGTTACCCCAAATTCAGAGAGACACCGCAAGTCCGATGAAAGTCCATTCGTTTAAAACTATTTTGTTAAAAATAATTAGCTATGTAATGATGTAGCTGATCTTGAATTATGCCATTCGAAAATTAGACTTTTGGCAAGTTTTATGATTATTTGCCGAGAGTCTATTATCTAATCTGAGATTGGGCCATTTAAATCCACAATGTATCTCGCAGATAGTACTGTGAATAATGCTGATAAATTGTATCAAAGAAAGAACAATCTTGTGACTGCGGCGTGTTGTATTTAACAATGTTATAATCACATAAAGAAGGGAGAAACAACTGGACATTAAGAAACGTGAAGTAAACCATTAGATCTATGCTTTACCGAACCTTTTTATAGCACTGGAGGATTTGAACAGGTTTTTTGATCAGACACACTATTAGTGAAATTATTGGTGACATTCTGATAAAAACATGATATAATGTCACCAAAGATACGAGAGGAGCACAAGCAAGTGAATCTTGGTATAGAGTCTGAAACTCTGGAGTTTAAGAAAACAACTGGTGAAATTGAAAAAGCAATGGATAACATCGCCAGTATGCTGAATAAGCATGGGCATGGCACGTTATACTTTGGAGTTTCCCCAAACGGAGATGTTACGGGGCAGCAGATCAGCGCGTCATCCCTTGATGATGTTGCGAGGAAGATTAAAGAGGCTATCAAGCCCATGATATATCCGGAAGTTAAGAAAGAAACCATTGACGGCAAAGATGTAATCAGAGTTGATTTCTCCGGTCAGGAGAAACCTTACTCTTCCTTTGGCAGATACTACAAAAGAGTATTTGATCGTACGGAAGAAATGACCCCGGATGAATTGAAAAGAATGATGGCAGAAACTGACAGCTCTTCATATTGGGAGAATCATCTGACCAACTTTGGCATGGAAGCTGTTGATGAAAAAGCGCTTGAAACATTTTATAAAAAGGCTGTCTCCTGCGGAAGGTTAGAAAGGATGGCAGAGTATGATGGCGAAACTCTGCTGACGGGTCTTGGTCTATTTGAAAATGGAAAGCTGAATAATGCCGGGTATTATCTGTTTTCAAACAGGAGACCTGTCACACTAAAATTAGCTGTTTATGTTACAGATGAGAGAATCAATTTCTCGGATATTGATAGAATTGATGACAACATCTTCAATCTGATAGGTAAAGGGTTCTCGTATATAAAGGAGCATATAGACTGGAGGGTGGAAAAAGGAGAAGGCACTTCACGCATAGAAATTCCCGAAATACCTGTCGATGCAATCAGAGAAATTGTGGTGAATTCCTTTGCGCACGCAGATTTTAGGGGTATAACGGAAAACGAAATCGACATAACACCAACCCGGGTCGAGGTTTATAATCCGGGTGAGTTTCCTTCCGGCTTGTCACCCGAAATGTTTGCAAGACAAAAAATCAGGTCCATGCCCAGAAACCGAGTCATTCTGAATGCTCTATATAAAAGCAAGGATGTGGAGATGTTTGGAAGTGGATTTAGAAAAGTGTTCTATTTCTGCGACAAGTATCACGTCAAGGTTGGGTCTTCGTCAGAAAACGGAGGATTTTCGTTTGTGTTTTATAGGGACAAGAGCGTGAAAAATGTCACCCAAAATGTCACTGAAACTGCCGCTAAAAAAGTTGATGAGGTTAAAATTGCAACAGCAACAAAAGTATATATGCTTTTGAAAGAGGATCCCACGCAAACAAGAGAAAGCTTGGCTATAAAGGTTGGGAAAACTGCAAGAACAATACAAAGAGCACTTGACAAATTATCTGGTGAAGGAAAAATTAAACGAATAGGCTCAAGCAGAGCAGGATATTGGGAAGTGTTCTAAGGAATGCTTGCTGAATTTGGAATGAGGAGGGCTCTATGAAACTAAAAAAGCAATTTGCCGATTTCTACAAAGAGATTCGAATTGATGATGAAACTCATGCTTTGAGGGATAAGAGAGAAGTATTACAAGCTGATATTAAGGCAAAACTGCCGGGCATTCTCGAAGATCACGACATAACCATTAATAAAAGCGATATTAGATTGATCGATCAAGGTAGTTATAAGTACCATACAACGATAAAAGCTGATGTTGTGGATCGAGATGTAGCAGTTATGATCCCGTTAAGTACTTCAGATAATACAGATACAAGAAAGATTAAAGGTTATTTGCGGGACGCAATTGACATTCCTGCACGCACCGTGGTAATTAAGGAACCCTGTGTCAGGGCGTCATATTACGAAGATGGAAAGGAATGGT
The DNA here is from genome assembly GCA_918244965.1 of Clostridiales bacterium. Lineage (GTDB taxonomy): Bacteria > Bacillota > Clostridia > Christensenellales > CAG-138 > UBA3792. Next base: position 32,578 of record CAKJYC010000006.1, read on the forward strand.
TGCATATAGATCTGCCTCTTTATGCTGAAGATGGGGATTCAGTATTCCTTGCGAGGGGTAAGGAACACAGCTCGGATTATTCATGGGAAAGCGCAGATCCGGAAGGGTTGAATGATTATCTTTGCGAGAAGATAAACGGCAATAACCAACTTCGCCGCATCATTTGCTTTATCAAGAAATGGCGAAACGAAAAGTATTCCGGATCAACGAGTGATCATGAAATCCCGCCTAGCATAGGGCTAACTCTGTTAGCTTGTGATTGCTTTTCAGAGCAGTCTTCAAGCGAGGGCGATGATGATTTACTCTCTCTTCAGAAGACGATGAAAGGAATCTTGGACAAATTCTCATATACGTTTGATGGTAATGGGGATCTTATTAGAACTATATCAAGATCCCTTCCTGTAACTCCATATACGGATGTTTTCAAGAAAATGAAAGATAGCAGCAGTTCTTATATGACAACATTTTACAATAGATTGTCAAAGGCTGTTGACAACCTGACAGATGCTGTAAATGTTGAATCAGAGCACGATGCTGGAGAATACGTCCAGAAAGTTTTAGGAGAAAGCTTTATAGTTCCGCCTAAGGAAGCGGTGGCGGCACAAGCACAGAATAAAAGGGAGCATAGCTTTGGATAAGCAAATGACTGCGAAAGAAATCTTAGAATCCTATGATGAGATTACTATAGGTGAGCAGCTCTGTGAAGATACTCTGTTTTTCACGCTATTTGAAAAGCAGTTTTTGTTTATTGCTCCTTCAAGAGATGATCTTTCATCAGGAGCTGAGATATACCTCTATAACGATAGCTTCCTGGATTATCCCCATATTTTGCTTAGAGAAACAAACATTACTGAAGGAAAGGTGCTTCCTAAAGGAACATATCGCTGGGTATGTCTGTTTGAACAAGATAGCATAGTGAATTCAATCCTCTCATACGATGAAAAAATATATGATTGTATTGATAGGTTAATTGAGCTTCTTAATATGAGTTCAGTAGAAAAAGAGCGGGAGTTTCAGAAGGAATTCTTGTACTATTGGAATAGTGAATCCATTGGTGATAACAGTTTTCAAATATATCTTGACCAAGATGATCAGGTCGCAGAAATGGACGTATACTTTAGCAAGAGTATTGTTCGTCTTACTGACAGCAGAATAGCGCTATCGGATATAGAGGAAACAGTCAAAGGAGAAAGAAGATGGATGCACCATATAGAGAAAGATGCATTCTTCATTCCAATAAAAGACTGCAGGGGGGTACTTCCCCCTCATCGCGGTTATAAATGGACAGCAAAAGATCTCCATGAAATCATATATGGGAAACAAATAGAACATATCAGTGATGAGTCTTTTGAAAAGATAAAAACTCTTATTCCAAAGACGCAGGATGTTTTGCTCGTGTTTGGGATGCGAACAGAGACGACCAATATTGCTTTTGCGTTAAATATGAAATGTAAGAACAGAGTTGGTCATTCATTACTTGAAAAAATCCTTACAGACATAACAGCTGTTGAACCAATGTTTACTAAAAGAAAGGATTACTCTTATTTGAGTGAACAGATAGGTAATGATATTGGGGCAAAAAGAAAGAAAGTGCTTCTTGTCGGAGCTGGATCATTAGGGAGTTATGTAGCTTTAGAACTGGTTAAAAATGGATTTACCTATCTGAAAATTTATGATGATGACACTCTTACAGAAGAAAACACGCTAAGATGGGCATATGAGGGATATGGCATAGGTGCAAGTAAAACACAAACTCTGAAAATAATGTTGGAATGGCTGCATCCACAAATACTTATAGATTCATGCAATAAAAAACTAGATACAGAATCTTTGACGGAAGAACTAAAGGATACGGATATTATTATATTCACAATAGGCAATAGTGATGCACAGCTAAAGTTTAATAAAGTGCTAAATCAACAGGTGTTTACAAAGCCGGTATTATATGTGTGGCTTGAAGAAGGCGGCTTATACAGTCACATTCTATTTGTTGACTATCGAAAACCAGGCTGTTTTGAATGCTTATATACTGATACTAGCGGTGAAAAGGTTAATAATAGAGCAAGGAAAAATACAGACTTAGCTGCTGAGAACGGCATGATCCGAAATGGCTGCGGAGGCACAAGAGCCGCTTATGGGACATCGATTCTTCTAAAAACGACAGCAGCATTGCTAGATACGTTACACGAAATAGATAGAAATAAACTGACTAAAAATACTTTAATTGATATAACACCGACTAGAGTGGGTGCATCTGATATCATATTCCCAATGGAGGCATGTAATTGCTGTGGTAATAATGCAGAATAATAATTGCGTTAAAATGGGACTTCCAAATGGGAAAGTAGTTGATATTCTCAGTCCCGTTTTTGATGAAATAGCAAAATGGATTCAAGATGATCCTTATAAGCCGGAAAGTGGCGGATACATCATAGGCTATCAACACAAAGGGACGGGCAATATATCACTTGAAGAAGTATCACACCCTTATCTTTTGGATACTAAGAATCGCGTGAGATTTGCTATAAAAGATCCACGGCATCAACTGTTCCTTAGAAAAGCAAAACGTCATAATAGTTATTATATGGGAGTATGGCATACGCATCCTCAAAAAACGCCTGTACCATCTGCTATCGATTGGAATGACTGGAATGAAACCTTAAAAGCGGATCGAACAGGATGCCAATATGTGTTTTTCATTATTGCTGGGGTAGATGAATGGCGGTTATGGGTCGGAGACTTTAAGACAATGATGATTCAAGAAATACACGAATGTCAAAAAGATCCATGCGGCATTTATTATAAAGGAGGATTGTCTGACTGTGAAAAAGATACTTAATTTCTTATCTAGCAATACTAGGCAAGTTATAGAAACAGTGGCTTTAGTGATTGTTTTTATAGCTCCGTTTTTTGTGGATCTACAGGAAATGTTCAAAGAATACTTGGAAAGCGATCCTTTGACGCCTGACAATTTTATATGGCACTTCGCAATTAAGGGAGGAAAATACTTTGCTTCTATAATACTGTTTATTGCTGTTTTGATTGTAATAAGGAGAATAAATCAAGAGTATGTTATGAATAGTAAACGAGTATACCATAACTATAGTTATGCTTGGTATTGGTTTTGCGCTAAAGTTCTTGGAATACAGAAATGCAATCTAGCGCTTGTACCAATATACACGCAGTTCAGATTGGCGATTAATGGAACCTTCTGCGATTATCCGCTGGATGAAACAGAATACCCGGTTATAGAAAACGAGCCGGATAGTAAAGTTACGCAGATTAATTGGGATAATCATAATAGTGAGATAAACCTTATTCTAGAAGATACCTATGTCATTAGCGAACGACAGATACCAAAGGTAAAGCGGAGATTAAAAACAATAAAAGTGAGTCGTAACAATGGAGATGATCGTTCCGGCCATTTTAGTCAAGTATTCATTAATAAGATCACAAACTGTGTTAGAGGGCTAGAGGGTGGATCAATAATAAACGTATTTGCTACAACAAACCCAATGAACACTATCCATATAGCGAGAAGGGCATTTGGCTCGGGAGAGAGAGGAAACGTTAAGCACCTATATGTTTTTCAGCAAGGGAATAGTAAAAAATGGCTCTTTAAAGAAAGGGGGAAAAAGATTTTCTGAGAAGTGAATCTTGTAATATGGTTAAGTTTCCTTGTATTTTCTACAAGGTTTATCTAAACTATACTCTTATGAGTGTTTAGGGGCAATTGTACTGTGATTAAGAGTCCCATACTGGGCAAGTTCTCCATACCGACATTATGATGAAAGAAAGTAAAGTATAGACATAAACCATATTCCATTAATCGAAATGAAAAACAATCACTATAATTATTTGATAATGAAAAGTAATCTCATAAATCGATTGAAAAATATATTTTTAGCAGCAATGGATAAATAACTGGATACTGGTGTTATTACTCTGTGATGAGATTAGAGCAGATGTAAAAATGGAAGCGTATTATGCACAAAGAATTGTATCAAAAGCAAGTTATATTTGAATCACGATGAGTATGGTTTAGTACTAAGAATCAAAGCAAAGATAAGGCGATTTAGATAAGTATCGGTAAAGCAATCTCTTGCATCGTTGCTATTGCAATTAGTTTAAAAGGGGGCTCATATATGAAATCTACTATTACAAAACTCTCAACCAAGGCAAGTATAAATGGAGTGCAATACCTCGAAGACTATAGCTTTTGCTGTGGAGAACTTGCTCCGGTTTTTGAGGTTTCAACTCAACATGGACTAAATCAACTTTTAGGTAACGCGAAATTTGTTAATCGTGAATACGGCGAAGTGTTATATCGCGGGCAATGCCATCTGTATGGAACTGTTATGCCCTCTCTCATAAGAGATTATAAACAGGTTTGTTCACAAATGAATAGACTAAGAGCATTAATTGAATTAATCAAGAATGATACACTTTTGAGAAAAGATTTGAAAGCTCAAAATGCAAATATCTGCGATGCGATTATTGAAGGTGTACTGCAACATTATGGAGTCCCAACAAGATATATAGATTTGGTGGATAATCATTGGGTGGCGCTTTGGATGGGACAATATGAAATGCAAAAAACAAAAAGAATTGAAGAATATGCTCACTACAAGAAAAGAGCTATCTTAATTGAGAATATTGTGAACGGAGACTATTTGGCAGACAAAAAAGATGATTTATATCAGTATATTCTTTTGTTGGCAATTCCATCTGCATTGGGGAATGAAGGGGTTACCGAAGCAAATGGCTTTTGTCGAGTTGATCTACGACAAGCACTTCCGTCTATTTTTTTAAGACCGCACGCGCAACATGGGATTGTAGTTAGGAGAAAAGGAGAGGATAAAAATAAAGCAGAATTCTATGATATTGCTTCTCAAGTGGTTGGAATTTTAAAGATTAGAATCGATATAGTAGATCGCTGGCTTGGAAACGGAACGCTATTGATGATGGAAAACCTGTTTCCTCCTGCTGCAGTTGATTACGGATATGATTTGCTATTATCAAGATCAGATATATTTAGCAAGGCTGGTAATGAAAGGTTCGCAATAACCCGGTATTATTGATTGGCAGTGATACGTATTATTCTACAGAGTAATCTTATTATATAAAAAGTAAAAACCACAAACATTGTATAGCCCAGATAACTAGTACTTAACGGAGATAAAGAATATGCACATTACAAAGATTCATCTTCAAAACTATAGGAACTTTAGTGACTTTACAATGGAATTTCATAAAGGGTTGAATGTAATTGTCGGTGCGAACAACTCTGGAAAAACCGGATTGCTTTATGCAATCAAATTGCTTCGTTCACCAAATGATATAACAATTGAGGATTTTAACAAAAACAACCTGATTGATTTTAGGACTAATTACTTGCAAGATGCGCCAAGTATTATTATTGAATACGATATAACACATACCATTATTGAAGACGATACTGAAGACGAGAGTATTATTAGGTTGCTTCCGTTTTTGGGCGTCCAAGGCTTTTCTAATGCGCGTCGAGAAGTTGATGGTGTAGTGCGGTATGAAATTGCAGCAAGAATCAGAGCGACATACTCTTTAGATGTAAAGTTTTTAAACGATTATAAGACAGAGATTGATAAGCTTACTACGTTCAGCGACTATTATGCGGCTTTATCACGATATGTTGAAAAGCATTATTCATGGACATATACCAATGGAATAAGCGATACTAAAGCAGATCAGAAAGATGTAACGAGTATTTTTGATATTAGATTTATAGAAGCGGAACGTACCAGTGAAGAAGTAAGAAAAGAAACAAAAAAAGAAATTGACAAGTTCGTTAAGGATCCTGAACAATTGGTCGCAATAGATGAATTAAACAAAAGAGTTTCAGAGGATCTTAAGACAATACTGAAGACAACAATCACAAAACTCGCAGATCTTTTTGGAAATGAAAACAATGATATTGGACTAAAGAAAGGGAATGTTGCAATCTCATCGACTATTAAAGCGAACGTAAGTGCTTCTGATGCATATATTACAGAGGTGCAAGATACACAAAAGGGGTTTACCGTTCCGATAGACCATAATGGGCTTGGTTACAATAACTTAATAAATATTTATATGCTCATTAAGCTTAATGAGATTAAAATAGGTCGCGATTTCAGAATACTTTGCTTGGAAGAGCCGGAAGCACATCTGCATCCTGCAATGCAATACAAATTATTCAAATATTTGCGTGATTTGGATAAAAAGGACAAACTAAATCAACAAATCTTCGTTACTACCCATTCAAGTAATATTACAGCTGTGGCTGGATTAGATAATATGTTTATGCTTGCGTATAATCGTAATCATAAAACCCCTGATTGCGTGGCCCAGAGTCTAAAAAAGCAGTTTGAGCATCCATATACCGAAGGTGATTTATTAGAGAAAAGCATCAGCGATAGAAAGGTGGAGGCAAAAAAACATCTATCCAAATTCTTTGATGTCACAAGATCGGACATGTTGTTTGCAGATAAAGTAATACTTGTTGAAGGTATTGCTGAAAAACTGCTTATGCCTGCATTTATGGAAAAATGCGGAGTACCCTACGAAGATGAGCATATTTCGATTGTTGAGATCGGCGGCAAACACTTCGAACACTTCGTTGAATTATTTAACGAAAACAAGGTTAAAAAGAAAGTGCTATGTATCACAGATTGCGATTTCGAGTGGATAAAGGATGGAAATCTAAGGGCGATTCAAGACTATAAATCTTTTGAAGCTAAGCATATTAAAAAACTACAAACTAATTATACGTTTAATGAGTTTAGAATAGTAACACAGACACATTATGGCAGGACATTTGAAGATGAATTGTTCTTATCAAACCGCGAAAATGTATTTTTTAAAAAGCATTTGCTTAACTTGGTTCTGCCAAATCTATTGGTGCGGTTTGTTGAAGAAAATGGTATTGAGTTGCCTAATTGGATAAGTAAAAGAGAAGAATATGATGGGCGAGTAGCAAAAACACTCGATAAGCTAGTTGACGCTTATATTCGCCGTGTAGATCAATCTGACGAAAACAGCACCCTGTATGGAGACATCATTATAGCAGAAATCTTTTTACACTACGCCGAAAAACAAAAGGGCGATCTCGCGTTGCAAATACTAACAGATTCGTTATTCACGAATGAAGAAGGTGTTCTGCAACTAAATGTTCCAGCATATATTGCGGAGGGGCTAACATGGCTGAAAAACTGACTTCAAATACTATTTTAACAAAAGAACAACTAGAAAACAGTTTTAAGGTTTATGCCGGCCCAGGTGCTGGGAAAACACACTTTCTAGTTGAAAATGTAAAGAATATTGTAACTACACACGAGCTGATTACTAAGAGCCGTTCTCGAAAGGTGGCGTGTATTACTTATACCAACGTAGCTGTAGATGAGATTAAAAGGCGGTTGCTGGATTATTCTGATTATGTTGAAACAAATACGATACATGGTTTTATTATTGACAATATAATTAAGCCATTTCAAGAAACATTAAAAGATGTAATCAAATTGGATTTTGGGCTGACACTCAAGAGCAAAGGCATAATATCTTCACAAGTTGAAGGTATTAGTATCTTGCATGGCGTCGAAAAAGAAGACATCTATTGCTATATAAAGTCGTACAAAAAAGGCAAGTATAAGTATGACATCATTGATTATAGCAAAAAGGATATGGGCGAAGTACAAGTGGATAATGCTGCTTTTATCAAAGCGACACTTGAAAAAACAGAATATTCCCCTACCCTCTCTAGCTCAAATAGAATCCAGATAGGCCATGATATTGCTATAAAGAAGTATGTCTGGGATGTTGTACGAAAACTAACACATAACGAGATTCTTTACTTTGGCTACAGGGTATTGCAGATAAATCCGGCAGCGTTGTATGCTATTAGGGTGAAGTACCCTTTCATTTTTGTTGATGAGTTTCAAGACACAAATCCATTACAAACGTTACTGCTGAAACTGATAGGAGAGAAATCGACTCGCATAGGTGTGGTAGGAGATATTGCCCAATCCATATATAGTTTTCAAGGGGCAAAACCAAGTGATTTTTTAAACTTTTGCATTCACAGAGAAAATGATAAAATATACTCAATTGATGGAAACAGAAGATCAACTTCTAATATTGTCAACTTTTGCAATTTCATCCGACAGTCTGATACGACAATTCAGCAAACAAGCATAAAGGCTTATCTTGATGAAGATAGTAAGAAAAACGCTGAAACAAAGGCTGTTCATTTCTTACTTGGAGATTCTCCTGCTGTAATGGATACCATTGCTGCTATAGTATCTGCTGGCGGTGCGGTGCTTACACGTTCGTGGGCTGCAGCATTTAATTATATTCAGGGCATTAATGAGACGCAAACAAAGCTTTTGAAAAAAATCTATAACTCGTATTACAACACTTCTATTCAGATTCGAGATGAGATATCAGAGCAGAACAATGTTACATGGGTAAGGGCTTTTCGCTTTATCTTTAGTTTGTATAACAGCTATTCTTCTGGTTCTTTCATAGATATGATTAGAGCAATCAAAATGGTTGCAGATATTGATATCAAGGCCCTCACTCCAAAGCTGCTTTTTGAATTCGATAAGCTGGCAACTCATGTTTTCTCTAGAATCACTACACGTTCGTTAACCGTGAAAGTTATTGATTCGTTTAACGATGAAATTAAGAAGAATGATTTTGTAAACATTAGGAAACTATTAAACCCCGAGGGATCGTTTGCGATCTGTACTTTTGATGAAGAGGAAAGAGAAGAACGTGTTGAAACTATCAGCAAGTTAGAGTGGGACACGTCTATTAGACTGTTTACTGAAGTTTTTGCAGAGAAAAGTAAATATATGACAGTGCATCAAGCAAAGGGTCGGGAGTGGGATAGTGTTATTGTTAGCATAGAACCTGGAAAGTACGATCCAATTAAGCTGCTGAATGTGTTTACCGATCCCCATATAGTAGAGGAGAATTCCTCTGATGAATTTGTTAGAATGTTCTATGTTGCATGCAGCCGTGCAATTCAAGATTTATATATCCATATCAGTTCTGGATGTACAATGCAACAAATAGAGAGGAGTTTGAAATCCTTTATTTCAATAACAGGGCTGTATTTCGATTATGAATTTATAAGTTGAGATAATGGAGTGTTTACCACTCGATATTATTAGTTTTTGGAAGCATCAATGGATAGGTAAACCAAATATGTTGAATTGTAGTTAATTCTTTATAAATTGATAGTTAGCAAGCTGTGAGCACTCGATAGAAATATACTGGAGGTGAATATGGAATATATAGGAACACAATATCGGATTACTATTGATATGCGTGAGCAGTTGAACAAACTTGCGTATCAATGCCTTAAGGACTTTCAGTCTTATCATAATTGTCATCTGTCAAATTTAAAGGAAGAGAAAGCCTTATATCAATGGTTTTTATTACAATCTAAGGTATTATCGAAAAAATGCAGAAAAATAGAGAAAGCCAAAGAATTTATTTGTCCTGATGGGATGCAATCGCAATTAGATGGTTTTGAAAAGGCGGTAAGAACAGGGCAGGATCTTATTCGCTATATGTCGCGTAATGTACTGGATGTGGACCTTGAGGATAAAATGTTTAGTGATTGGAGATTTTTGCACTTTCATCTTTCTAATCCATATTCATTGCACCCTGTGGACAAAAGATTTCTAAAAAGAAGCGAGTGTCTACTAATAGCATATGTAGATTATCTTGATGACAGTACGGTTTATTTTCTTCAAATAGTACCGCATATTAAAGATACATGGACAAATGATAATCTAATTCGTATTCTGGTCGATAATTGGCCAATAATGATGAAGAAATATGTATTTGAAGGGTCATTAACAGCAACAATCAAGGGCAAAGACCGAAGTTTATTGCGCGAGAACAATATTAATTCGGCAGTAGACTTGGGGGATGGAAGAGTTGTTATTGGCCCAGGATTAGGGGTTACGGGGATTGGAGCATCAACTGCAGCTGAGCTTAAGAGCATGAATCTAGGAAATAGAGTGCAGTTTATAGAAATGAGTATTGGGGAGAATGTGGATACTGTCGGTGAACTAATCCACTGGAAACTTCAAAATGAGCAAACTGCTTATCGGTTGAAATTGGAAAAATTATTAAACGCACATACCGCTTGTTTTCAAGTCGAAGGAACGCCAGCTTATCTTGGAGTGAATCATAATCAATTCATCGTTGCAGATAATATGGAGGACGCAATTCGAGAATTAGCTTTAAATCGATAACCCGATGGATAGAATGGAGAACAAGCAGATGTAAACATATAGCAAAATATGATGAATGTTCTAATCATGTAGTTGCGTTATGCTTCATTGTGTTATTTTGAAATAGCGGGCTTTATTCAAGTTTATTTGATTATAATTGAAGTATTCTATCACGCTCGGTTATGAGTTCTTTTGCGGGAATCCGAAGCTTCAACAATTTACCTAATTCACTAATAATCTGCAATAGCCAGCCATCCTCGAGAGACATAAACTCTTGAATCATCTCAACATTGCTATTATATAAATCAATATACTTTTTGTTTTGCGTTGTAACTGCTAAATGGTTGTCTCTTAATAGTAATACCCGCAGATATAATGAGACCAGAGTTTCCCTTGCGTAGTATTGTTTTTTCCAAATAGTATAATTAGAGGCTTTGATCTGAAGATATTCAGGTTTGATATCTTGATTTGAAGATACTCTGCTTCCAAATTGAGTCCAAAACTCGATTAGATATGAAAGAGTGTCCAACATTCTTATAACAAAATCGTTCATACAAAGGACATCATCGAACAATTCTTCCTGACTTCTCACAGGCGTGAATCCCTGATCAATTTGCATAATCAATGTATGAAGCAACTCGAAAGATAGAGCATCACAAATCAATTCTTTCCGATATTCCTTATTTGAATCCGAACCAATACTTTTTATCAACTCCTTGGCGTTGATTCCATGAACATTTATTTTCTCGGCAACACCAGACCTTATCGCACCATGCAAAATGTTGAAAAAATCTTTTTCTTTATAATTAAAAATTTCTTTGCCGTGACTACTGTTTTCGAACAATATATGAGATAGTTCATGCCCTAAGGCCAATAATTGACAATACATCAAATCAGTATATGTTGATGAAATCATCAACGCGAAATCAAAGGGCATTTCGTTTTGTATTCTGCAGTATTGTGTTGCAAACAAGTAAGATAATTCTGGAGCAATATATGTTAGACGCATCGACAAAATTCCATATACATTCAGTTTAAAGACCTGTTTTGCTTTTTCTTTTTGGTTATTCAAATACAATAGTGACGACATTATGAAATGTTCAAGTATATCCCATTGATAATTGTCCCAAATAATTGTTATATTAGGGCTTGTATGTACAACTTCGCAAAAAATAGAAGTGCTTGAGATGATATTCAAATCTATACTGATATTGGCTTTAATAAAGTATTTTGTGTTTACTAGATGACTAAAAACAGCACGAACTAGTTCTTCGTGTCTTCCCGGCTTTACTGGGATCAATCTCTTTGTAAGAGCGATGTATTCATTCCCTGTCATTATTATTCCTCTAATAGTATTTGTAGCATCTTTGTTACTTCCTCGATACTGTATCCATCGATATTGATATCGCCTCCTTTTGTTATTACAACTCTTCGTGAAACATGGGGGTCAATTATATCTTTACCAGTCACATTATCTTCCGGTTCATTGAAGCTTTGCTTTTCGGCAAAAATCGTGTTCTTAGAATTTTCCGTTTTCTTTTGACTAATAGTATCCTTTTTATATTTTCTATTAGCAAGTACAGTGTAGAAAAAGAAAATGATATCATTTGTTAATTGCGCAAATGAAATAATAATTACGATTTCATCAAGATTTAGATTGCCGTGTCGATTTATCACCTCAACTCTTTCAGAACCAAAGAAATCTTTGCACAATTCAAACAGATCGTCGTCTTTTTTGCATCCCAATACTAGTTTCATAACAGTTTCCTTTCTAATAAAGTTAATTGTAATAGTAGCCTCTCTTAAACTCTTAATTGTGATCTATATTGTGCTTTCAATATGGATTTGTGCTTGTCTGAAAGAGACTCTCCATACAATATAATTAACACCGGTGATAGGTGTAATATCCATTACAAAAAAATATATTTTTATAGATCTGTTTGTCACTTAGACATCTATATATTATCATCCGGATCAATCATTCGGTGAACATGCGTATTCAACGAAGCAATTGATTTCTTTGTCCTAAACTGTGACAGATGCGTATAGATCTTTAAAGTCGTCTCCAGATTGCTGTGGCCCATAAAGTATTGAGCTGACTTCACATCAACGCCGGCATCGTAGAGCATAGTGCAATAGGTGTGCCGCAGCATCTTTGAGGTGATGTTTTTGATGACCGTCACACGAGGCTTATATTTGGATGCAGGCTTTCCACCTGCAGTTACGTTCAGGTAAGCGAAGTAACCTTCCCATGCTCGCTTGTAGGCAGTAGAGCTCATCAGCTTTCCGTCTTTATCCGGAGCGATCAAGCCGTGCTTGCCGTCCAGCTTTTTGAGCGCGTGCAGCAATATAGAGGGAATGGGGACGTCACGAGTGCCGGCTTTCGTCTTCGGCTTTTTAAGGTATGCCTTGTTGGCATCAATGTCGCGGGCTTTTGTAACATGGATGACATTGTTCTTGTAATCGATATCGTCCCATTCCAGAGCCAAAACCTCGCCGCGACGTAAACCGCAGTACAGCATTATCATAGCAGCAATGCCGAAGCGATGCCCTTCCCAACTGCTTGTGATCAGCCGAATCTCATTTTCATCAAGAAAACGAGTTTCCGGTGCTTCCATGCTTACAACCTTTGCTTTCAAAAAACAGTTCCTGTTCAGCCAATCATTATCGCAGGCAAAGTCCATAATTGCAGATGCACATTGTTTGATCTTCCGCATGGTACTGGAAGCATAGCCTTGTTCTGCCATATCGTTTAAGACATTCTGAAGGTTGATCAGGTGCAGCTCGCTGATTTTCAGTTCACCTAATGCGGGCAAAAGATGGTTGTCTAATTCGCATTGCTTACGCTTGTGCCATCTTTTAGATAAAGAGGGGAACTGTTTCATCCAGATTTCACTTAAGCGGCGGAAGGTTATATCAGAATGAATACACTTACCGGTAGCGGCGTCATGCTGCAGTTCGGCTACTTTTCTGTTTAGCTCCGCCTGTGTTGAGGCATAAACGGTTTTTCTGATGGGGGAGCCGTCCTTCTTTCGACCGATGAACACACTTTTTTGATACCGACCATCCGCTCTTTTGGTTGCCTTTTTCATTACGATGAACCTCCTTTTTCATGCGCTTCAAGCCACTTGAGTAGTTTTTCTCTGCGAACAAATCTCCTTGAGCCGATCTTGATGGCAGGGAAACCCTTCGCATAGAACAGATTATAAGCAAAGGATCTTGAAACTTTGAGGATGTCGGCAACATCTTCTGCAGATAAAATCAAAGGAATTTCTTCCTCGCGGTAATATGTTTTAGGAGGGGTCTGGTCTTTCATCATAAGGTTCCTCTTTTATAGCTTTCGTAGACTGATAATAGTTCCTTTTGCAAAGCTTTCATCAACTGACGCTTTCTTCTGGAAACGGTGTCCCTATGAACACCGATCCTTGATGCATAGTCCGCGGACGGTGTATTGTCAGCGATTGTTGCCCATATGAGATCCCGGTCTTGAACAGGGAACGATTCGACAACCCTTCTGACTTGCTCAGCCAATCGCGTTCTATCTTCCTTTTCAATCAAGAGGTTTTCCGGTGATTCTTCCACGTCTGATAATAAAACACTATCCGGATGATCAAAAGCTGTTGTTTCACTTTGCAATTCTGTCAATGGAATAACTCCGTGGGATGCTTCTGATAGACAAGCATTCTCCTCCTGACGAACGGATGCTCGCAACATGCAAAACACATCTTTAGGAACAAGTACCCATCGTCCTTCTTGTGTCTTTCGATAAAATCGGCGATGCCCTCTTGCGTCATATCGGACAGAAAAGTGTGTCTCACTCTCTTGCTTTAGCAGCGGGTTAAAATCTAACATGTTACTCCTTTCTTGGCTTGGCAAATGTAGATACTATGCTTTGTAATACGGCACCATCTTCTTTCGGCAGGGCAGGGATCAGTCGAATCAACGCATTCTCCTGCTCGCTAGTTAAGTACAAACGGTCTTCTTTCCAACCGGGTACGACGTGAATGCCGCCACCTTTTCCCTGCGCCGTATAGATTGGAATGAAGGCAGACAGAAAAACAATGTCGTTTTGAATGGTCTTTCGACAGACTCCAAATTCGTATACGAGGTTTCCAACCGTAGTGAATCGGCGAACACTTAGGATCTCAAGAATCAGCATTCGCCTCTCGGCTGCCGGTATCTTTTGCTTTCTCCTTTCTGTTGTGCCCGCATTATAAACCATAAAGGTGTAAGTCTTTTACCTGTTTAGAAAAGAAATTTAGAATTGATATGAATTTTAAATAGGATGCTTGCCTTCTTATAAATAATTATCATTTTGAGCACGCTATCTTAAAATAATAGATGAGGTGACTTATAATGAACGAATTTTCCAAGCCGCTCGCAGACGCGATCAAAAGAGCAAGAGGGAAACTTAAACTAACGCAAGAGCAGGTTGCAGAGCTTGCGAATACGGATCCATCCAATATTATGAAGATGGAGAATATCAGCCGCAATGCAAACCCGGAGCTTGCCACTCTGTATCCTGTCATTCGCGCTTTGTCCATTGACCCTCAAGAGATCTTTTATCCGGAGATGAAGGCTGAAAATCCAAATCTCCGCATTCTGCAGCAGCTCGTTTCCGAGTGCTCGGATGCCGAAGCAGAAGCATTAATTCCGATCATCCGTGAACTTCTTTTCTTCATGCGTTCGACAAAAAAGACGGATATCACGGAATAAACAAAGAGCCTGCCTCTCTCTCGAGAAAGCAGGCTCTCCGCATCTTATCTGCTATGCGTCCGGCTCTTCGCTTTTTGTCATCTCAAACCGCATGACATCTATCTTCACTTCTGTCTTGCATTTCGGACAATATAGGGGAAACCGTAAAAGAACGGTGTCTTCATACACTTTTGTCCTAGTCTTTCCACCGCAGATTGGGCAGCGTATCCAACGTGATTTTCTTATATTGTTAATCGAGCTCGTTATAGGTGTTATTTGAGTAATATCATTTATCATGGATTTACGTGTGCGGATATCTTGAAATAGTGATAGGTGCTCCATTTAGTGCGTTAAATAGAAGAATGCTAGTAAACTCAACACTGTCATTTCCTATGAAACGATAGTCAAATAGACAAACCCAAGTTGGGATTAAATAACCGTAATCCGGTTCATCCTTAACAGGCTGTAATGAATAAGAAAGGATCATTTTTGTTAATGATGTATTTGGATCATAGTGCCGTTTGTCGATTGATAAATAACTTAATCCTAATTTTAGAAAGTGGCTAATTTCATTTTGTAACTTTCTAAAATCCATAAGTTGAGCATTATCATTGACTATTTCTGCTACTTCGATAGGATTGAGCCAACTTAGATACTCAACTCCATTCTCACTTACAAAGATATTCAATGTCTCTGCTTGCCACGGTGCATAGTAAAAAGTTCCTTCTTCCATATGAAAAAGGCCACAACTATCATATAGACCTATATCAACAGGGTAGTATTCGAAACTATGACAGAAACTGAATAACCATCCATCTTCTATAACATCCCTACTAACCACACTATAATAACGTGCTTTTTCTGCACTGCATATTCTATATCCGGTTAATCCAACCGTTTCGAGAAAGCTATATGCTATCGACTCCGCATCGCCTTGAGATTGCTTTACAACTGGATAGACAGGACCTTCATCCAGATAAGTTCCTTCGTCTTTCAATAAAGATTCTGGGAGCACATTAGAATGCTGTACAGTGCAAATAAGTAATGAGTATTCATTATACTTGTCAATTGTAGCATAATTTCCGTTTTCGCACAAATATGTTTGATTAATTATTCCATCAGGAATGGAAATGCGATTTGTTTCAATGAAGCTCTCTCTTGGCGCGTTTTGATCCGATATGTGCGTATTTATTGATTGAAGAAAGCCAGATTCCTGGTCATTTTCAGCTGCTACTAATAATGCACGTTGGTATTCCTCATGACTTATTTCGGTACAATTCCACATGCTAATTACAGATGGCAATATTGCTTCGGCAATTGTTTGAATTTGTTCCGAAGATATTGTAGCCTTTTTCACCTTGCGCACAGGAAAAACATCTTGGTTCTCAATAACAATCTCGGCATCAATTGGTACACTTAGATACTCTGTTTCGATTGAATCTGACCATCGTGTTTCAATGATCTGGTTCTGTAGTATTTGATCGTCTGTGCTTTTACTACAATCTGAAAGTGTTGACTTGGGACTAGCCGTTGTAAATATAGATTCTTCGTAATCATTATCGTTTTTGTTTATTACGATCTCCTTTTGCGGAGTAGGAACACACGCAATAAAACATATGAGTGACAACAATAATATGAGACTTCTTTTCATTTTCTATTTCTCCATACTCATGTTTTTTCTGATTATGCTCGTTATAAATACCATATCTCTTGCCGTAAAATATCATTTACGGCAAGAGATGCTTTGTAGTATTTACCAACTAATCAAGGTGCCATTTGTTTTCATTTTTGAATAAGTGCTGCTCCCTGAAACATAACACGGATTATAAATCCAGAATCTTACATAATCATAAGATTGAGCAGCGAGGATCGTAGCTGAATTGAATGATTTTGTTTCATCATTATAAACATTCAGTATTTGAGTTCCAATTCGAGTCCCGCCATCACTATATAAATAGGTTTTATGATATGGTGTTGCACTTGAGCTAATAAAAATGGTTTCTACAGAATGGTCAGCAATGCCATTCCACGTTGTTCCTTTTGAGAGTACATAATCCGTTTTAAAATAATGCTTTACAGGGGTTTGATAACCTGCATTATAATTACCGGAATCAGCAAATGAACTCTGAACAGCAACAATCAACAATGCTAAAGCAAAAATAATAGATAGAATTCTCTTTTTCATTTTATTCTCCCTAATTTAATTTTCTTGTTTTTTTGTTCCAAAGATGCTATCCTATAAATGACCTTTACATGATAGCACCACAACCGTGTGCGAGCTGGCCGCTCAAATTGTGTAAAGGTTTTTCTTGTCGGGCAACTCCTTTCCTCTCATAACAATGACAAAACATCATTGCCATGAAGATGATTGAATATAGACCAAGTCAGTATTACCCCTATTGGATATCCTAACTAATCCGTTTCAACACGTTGCAATTCTCAATGAGGCCATAGTTTGTACACATATTAACCAATATACTCTGTATTCCATCTTATTTATCTCATCTGCATCATACGCGCAAAACGGGCGATGACGATGATCGCGACCAGGATGATGATGACCGCGATCGCAACGAGCAGGGAGATCCACCACTGCGACAGCGTCTGCTGTTCCTTCTGCTCCTTCTCCTGCCGCTCCTTTTCCTCGTCGGTGATCTTTTCTGGTTCTAAGATCGTGCCTTTGAGGTCCTGAAACAGAATCTGTTCCTCGCCGTTTTCGTCCTCGTAGTGCAGCTCAAAGCTGCCCCACGTGTCGCCGTATTTCTGACTGCCCGAAAGCGTGGTCACAAAGACCGGCAGCTCCTTGGTCGCCTCGCCCTGCGGCGCGATGCTGCCGAGATACGCGGACGAGCAGATCAGTCCGTCGACGTTCAGAACGCCGCGCACGTTGTACGCCGTCGCGCAGGAGGGATTGTACACATAGATGATCTGCGTGAACGTGTCGCCGCCGGTCATCGTCTCGGGCAGCTTCACCGCGTCGTACGCAAGCTCCACCGGCTGCGCGACGTGCACACAGTAGCTTGCTTCGCCTTTGTACTCGCCGTCAAACTTGCCTTCGTACTTCCAGCCGATCTTTACAAGGTGGTCGCCTTCCAGCGCATGCCGCGCCACGCGCAGATCAAAGCGCACCGCTGTCGTTTCGTTCGCGGCGAGGCGGTCGATGTAGATCCCGTTGAGATCGGAGGAAAGCACCACGTCCTTATCCTGCGGCTCGGCGTTGATGCAGATGTTGCGCGCCTCCTTCTGACCGGCGTTGACGATCGCAAGATCGATCGTGACCGTGTCGTTGCCGACTGTGTCCTGCGGCGTGACGACGCCGCTTTCGATCAACAGGATCGGCTTTTCGACCGGCGTACTCCACAGTTCCTTCTCATTCTTTTTGCCCTTGGCGATCTCGCAAAGGACCGGGAACGTCTGTTCGGCCGTTTCGCCCGCCGCGGTCCTGTACGCTACGACAAACCGCACGAGATACGTGCCGATCAGATGCGACGCGCTCAGCGGAACGGTGCAGTCGATGAGATATGCCTTTGCGCTTTCGGTCCCGCCCGCGGCGTTTGTGACCTCATACGTCTGCGCGGCGACGTCGAACGTCAGCTCGCCGGTATCGAACGTGCCGTCCGCCGGGAACTTCACCGTCACGCGGACCGTGTCTTCCGCGACCGTGCCGATCAGCGGCAGCAGGAAGCGCACGTCCTTCTGCCCTTCCTTGGGAATAAAACCGGCCGAAATGCTCTTATCCATGCCCGGATAAACGCGCTCCGTGTCGACCGCGAGCGCCTCATCCGCGTCCCCGCCCTCGGCGAACGCCAGCACCGGCGTCAGCGCCAGGATCAAAACCAACAACCATGCGAATACTCTCTGTTTCATACCGTTATCCTCAATTTCTGTGTTATAGCATTGTCATAACGCCCGCGTCCATCTCGCAGACCGTGTCGCACAGCGCTTCGATGTCCGCGATATTATGGCTTGCAAGCAGGATGGTGCGGCCGTCGACGGCGAGCGACTTAAAAAGCTCGCGCATCTCGGCGACGCCGTGCTTGTCAAGGCCGTTCATCGGCTCGTCGAGGATCATCAAAGACGGCTCCTCCATGATCGCCTGCGCAATGCCCAAGCGCTGGCGCATGCCGAGCGAATACTTGCCGACGGGTTTAGAGCTCATCGGGTCCAGCCCCACGCGGCGGATCGTGCCGGCGATCTGCTTTAAATTGATCTTGCGCTTTAAGGACGCCAGAATCTCGAGGTTTTTGAGCCCCGAAAGCTGCGGCAGAAAGCCCGGTGTTTCGATAATCAGCCCGATATCCTCCGGAAAGTCGACGTCCTTGCCGATCTGCTTGCCGTTGACAAAGACCTTGCCGCTTGTCGGCTGCAGAAAGCCGCAGATACATTTGAACATGACGGTCTTGCCGCTGCCGTTGTTGCCGACCACACCGTGAATCTTTCCTGCCTCAAAATTTCGGTTAATGCCCTTTAAGACCGTGTCCTGTCCGAACACCTTCACAAGATCGTGTACTTCAATTGCGTTTGCCATAGATAGTCTCCTTTATGATTGCTCTGTGCCGAGGAACATGAAGTTATAGCGACGGATGGCTAAAAGAATGCCGATCATCAGAAGCACGATCAGCCCGCCAAAGATCGCGTAAGTCTGCCAAAGCCGCGGAAGAAGGTCATAGCCGAAGTTGTGCATGTGATAGGTCGCCTGATTCAAAGGCGAAAGCCAGCCCACCGCGACGTTTGCCTTGTACATCAGCTCGTCCGGGAGGTTTATCATCTGCTTGATCAGCTCCGGGTTCAGAAGCAGCCCGTAGAGCGAGAAGCCGAACGCCGCAACCACGCCCGCGCTCTTGCCGCGCAGCAGCTTCATAAACAGCATGAGCAGCGCAAGCACGAGCGTGTACAGCAGCATCAGGAGGAAAATCGTCATGGCGCATTGGTACGGACGCGACATCTCAAGCGTCTTGACAAGGGCGGGCAGCGCAACCGCCTTGCCCGCGCCGGAGTAGCCGAGGATCGCCGCCGTCTCCGACCACATATTGCCGATAAAGCTGTTTTGCATACAGATCAGCGTCGTCGCAATCAGAATGAACACCATATAGATGAGCGTCGCAAGGATCAGATAAATGAGCTGTCCCCACGCCCACGTCGACCGCTTCATGCGCACCAGATAATACGGTACGCCCGCGCCGAGGAACGGAATGTCCGCAAAGAGCAGAACCAAGAGAAGCGAGATGAGAAGCACCGAATTTGCGTCGCCGAAGGTCCATACGAACGGCTCGAACGCCTGCATGGCGGTTCCCATATCATAGGCGAACGACGCCGCCTTGTCGGAGAGCAGAAAGCACAGGATGAACGCGAGCGCAAAGGTCAGCACGATGCGCACGTTGCCGCGCCACATGCGAAAGTTATAGCGCACGACCGCCGCGACCTGCGAGAGACCGTAGAGCCCGGGGATCTTCTTTCCCTTCTTCGGCTTGGCGCGCTCGATACGCTTTGCAAGGCGCTTTTGCGAAAGGTTCTGCGCAAAGTAGTGCCGTTTCTGCCGCTTGTCGTCACGCAGTTCCGTCTGCGCGGTCATGTAAAAGACGAGCTGCAAAATGAGCACAAGCATGAGAAGCGTCAGCGCCGCGCTCTTGCCCTGCAGCGGCCACGCGCCCTCCATGGTGAGATAATTCTTGGGGTTCAGCATGAAGGTCGTGCGGAAATAGCGCTCCTGCAGGATGATCAAAACATAATAGAAGATGAACGGCGCGGCGTACGCAAGGTACACGTTCTGGGTCAGCGACGAGGCGAGCAGCCCCACGCTTGCCCACAGCGCGCCGGAGAGGAAGAACAGCACAAGCCGCAGCAGGATATCCGGGATCAGCGACTTGACCGCGTATTCGCCGTAGACCTCGATCGGCGCGAACACGAGGAAAAACACGCCGAGCGCCGTCACGATACCGAGCACCAGCGCAAGCCCGCCGGAGACCGCCGCGCCGATCCCCTTGCCGAGGATGTAGCGCGATACGCTTGTCCGCGTCAGATACGGCTTCAGGTAGCCGGATTTCACGTCGTCCGTGAACGCGGTGGTGTAGGGGATCGCGGCAAGGATCGGCACCGCGAACAGAATGACGTCGCTGCCCAATGCTTTCAGCAGCAGCTCGCGGTGATAGCCGTACATGACGCGCACCTCTTCCATGCGGAACACGGAAAGCGCATCCGAAAATGCGCCGATGCACAGGCACAGCACCATGCCGAGGAATGCGATCATGAAGCTCTTACTGAAGATCGCTCGTTTTATATCCGTTTGAGTTTTCATTTTGATGGACCTTACATTAGCGCATAATAAACGTACCATCTATTGCATTCATTAGTAACACATCAATGTCAAAATTCAAGGATGCTTCTTCCTCCGTCGTCAAAAAGATTACCCATGTGGGTACATAAAAAGCTTCGTCGCCTTGATTCGGGATTTGCGCAATCGAAGTAGTCAGCACCATGCGACTGATGACAATCGGTGATCCTTCAAAACCGCCCGTTCCATACTCCAATAGCTTTTTTAAGCTCTTTTGAATTTCGGAAAAGGGTAACAGCTGCACGTTTTCACTTGCCGTCATGACCGTTTCCTTGGGATATGCCCAACCGATGAACTGAACCCCTTCCTCCGTAACAAATATCTGGACGCATTCCTGACGCCATTTAGGCGCATACGTCATGCCGTCATCCTGCGTAAAGTTCAAAAAATCAGGATTGCCATAGTCTCCATAAAAGCATGGTACGGTTCCTTCAAGCGTGTTCACATACGTCAGCCAATAGCCTTCACCGTATACGGCGTAAGTATAGCTTTGTGTTTCCCTCGCTTTTTGCACTTCGGCAACTCTAAAACCGTTCAAGCCAAGGGAGAGAATGCAAGCATCGCCTTTTACAATGGCTTCGTCCTGCGAAATCATGATGTGATCCAACGTATGCGGCATTTCGCCCGGTGTGGCTTCTCCCTGCAAGACGACATTTTCTGTCTGAATAACACCGTCTCGATGTTGTCTCAGTGTAACAAGCGAGTTGGTATTGTTCTTGCCAAATAAATACCACGTTAGTCCGGAGCTGTCCTTTACCGGTATCGTCTTGATCGGAAAAGAAAGGTTTTCGGCGGTCAGCGGTTGGAAACTGTCTTCAAGCGGTGCTTGCTCAATCAGACTTTGAATTCGCTTCATTTCCTCTTCATTCGGCTGCCAGATTTGTTCTCCAGTCGTTTCATCAATTCCCATATAGGTCCCTTTCGCTGCATGCTTCAGGTCCTCTGTCAACTCTTCGCGGCTGTATTCATTCTCCCGAATGACCCAATTGCCCGAGCAAACACCCTGCAAAAAGTATACGACATCACTCGTTGTAAACTTATGCTGCTTGATAGTCGTAACAGGAAACTGTTCTGCGGTCGGCACTTCAACATCAGCTGAAATACGCACTTCTCTATTGCGCGCCATAAATGTTTCTTCCCAATGAGAAGGTGCCTCAAAAATGTATGCAGGAGCAGCAGTCGCAACGATTGCCTGCTCAAGCTTCCCGTCTGTACGGTTCATTACAATTTCCTCATCAGGTGTTGGTTGACACGCACAAAGAAAGATCAAACATAGAATGGTGACGACAGATAGTTTTTTCATTTTAGCTCCTTTATAAAACAAATTGATTGGTATAGACAGTATCAGAGAGAAGAATTCCTCCCTGATACTGCTTCATAATTGAATTAATAGGTCCCAGTCATTACGCCTTCAACGTACATAGTGCTTGACGAATAACCCTTATTAATCTTTAAACCATTAAACACTTTGAATTTAGCATTCGATGCAGAAGCACCGGATGAATTGACTGTGGGCAATGCCATGATTCCCAAGTAGATTTTTTCACGAGTACCATATACTGTTCCATCCGTTCCGATTGGTTGAGCGTATCCATATACATGCCCATTTTCAGTAGGTGCAGAATAACTGCCGGTATTTGTGTAGGAGATTTCAGTGGTCGTGCAAAAAGAGAATGCGTCCCATCCGCTTCCTCCATTTGAAAGTGTTCCTGTCGTATTAAAATTGTTTTTGCAACTTCCGGTAACGACGACTGCATCGGTCGCAGCAAACGACGGTGTAATGACTAACAATGTCATAATAGCCAGTACAATACTGATGATTTTCTTTCTCATTAGTTTTCTCCTTTTCCCCTTGTATAATTGTTCTCCCAATGCTATCATATGATTAAGTCTTTACATGACAGCATCACAACAAAAGATGCGAGTTCCCCAACTCACGCGTGTAAAGGCTTTCTACGTGCCCATACGTTTTATCCTCCTTGTGATGAATTAGCATGAAGATGATCTCGAACAAACGGTTGCAGATTCTACAAACTCATTATTCGAGTCATACACACTGACACATACCTTGCAACGATAGGTTCCGGATGCAAGACTGCTCTTGGTTTTTGTTAAACTTACCCCAAGATTTCCGGACCCAGTTGCAGACCAAGAAATAATGTTGCTCCAAGTGGAGCCGTTTAGCTTTTGGAGATAAACGGTCATGCTATAAGAATATGAAGATTTACCGACTACAACACCATGGCAGGTTGCAGATGATCCTGAAATGCTGATATCAGAAGTAATTTGACGAATACCTTGATACTCTTCGATGATTGGATCCTCTACAGGGGTATCAAGTTCTTCTGCATAAGCAGGGGTGATGATAGAAATGAGAAGAATAACTGAGAATACAATAGAAACAAGTTTTTTCATAAAAATACCTCCCGAATCGTTTCAATACATATAACGATTCGGGAGGTGGATGTGCGGCATGATACTGATTATTTCTTTTTTATACTTTCAGCTATCTTCATGATTTCGTCCTCGCTGACAGTTCCCCCTAAAACAAAGATATGATTATCATTAGACCAAGTGATAGTCGTCCAGTCTTTTTCAATGATAAGTAGGCCGGTTTCCCCATTGACTGGTACATATTTGATTTCTTCAGCATTTTCGGTATCAAGTTGAGCTACACCTGTTTCGGTCAAAACATGAAATAGAATATACTGTTCTTCTCCTTTCTGATAGGTTAGATCTTGCCCGATTTCGTTTTCTTCAGAGTACAGGATGAAACCGTCAGGAACATATCCTAATTCATAAAGAACCGGTTTTTCTGGCTCTAACTCTTGAATATTATCCAGTCCTACTTCAGCATATTTAGGCGTGATCGAAACCAGAAAAGCAGTTATTCGCGCTCTGACAGCTTCCGATGTCATCATTGTCGTGAACATAATTACGATACAGGCAGCAATCGCGACAATCACTTTTTGAGCAACACGGGAGATACCTTTGAATTGATGATTCTTTTTTTGCTTCGTTTCTTTGGAGCGTTGCGTTTCGTCACCAAGTTCGCGTTCCAGCATCTTCTCAAGACGTCTGTAAGAAAGCTCGGGAACCGCATCTTTCGGATTATCCGACCTTTGTTCGATTAACTGTTTACTCTGTTCCTCCGCATCACGCAAGACAACATCGCGGAACAACTTATCAATTTGCTTTTTCAACATAGCCTTTTTCCTCACAAATCTGATAGACTGCCCGTCTGGCTCTTGTCAAGTTCTTGCGAACACTGCTTTCCTTGATACCAAGTAATTCCGCGATTTCTTTATCAGACATTTCAAGCAAATATTTATATCGCAGAATGTCTTTCAAACTCTCAGGAAGGAGCGAGAATGCTTCTTGTATCATATCAACATCAATGCGAAGCAAAGCGCGATCTTCAGTTGTTGCTCCGGCATCAGGATACTCAAAATGATAATCAGCATCGTCGATGCTTCCGGCGATATGATTGCTTTTTGTCTTTTGTTTCTTCATGTAGTCTATGCACTTCCTCTTGATACACATAACGACGAAGAAGGGCAAGACGCGGCATGGAACCCTGTAAACTTTATCAAGATTCCTGGCAAAGTAAACGAAAGTATCCTGTATTGCATCTTCAACTGCGGCATCATCATGAAGCATGGACTTTGCTTTTTGACGCATCGCCTCGTAGTTGTCAATGTATAGGTTACTTAAAAACTTGCGATCCGATTCATTCTCGATCATCGCGAGAATTAAAGGTATAATACAAATCACCTTCCTTATGAGCATAGTTTACTATTATTTATAAGTTTGTCAATGAGGATAATTTGTGTACATCAACGGCATCAAATCATTTGATAATCCCTGCAGAAGATGCATCAGCATTTATCCGCTTTTTATTATTCAATTTCACAGTTAGCTTTGAAAATGTACTCTGTGAATTCGGCACATTAACTCTCCAGTGTTCTACTGATCTATGCTTCAATGACATCTTTTGCAGATGCCTCATAGTATTGTTTCGTTAATTCTGACACAAGGAATTCGTCGTTCAGCAATTTAAGAAAAGCAATTTTAGATTTCTTTGTATCTAAACGTATCGTTTGACCATCATCGCTATACTTGAATTTGTCATGTAGTGCTATATTGTTCTTTGAAAAATCAATGATAGTATTCCTTGGAATTCCCAGTTTGAAAACCGGAGAGCTCTTTGTAACTTTTGAGAGCTTTCTACAAAAAGATACATCATCCAATAAATCGTATAACACTTCTGTGTCCTCAATTAGTCCTTTTTTCTCTATCTCCTTAATTGATTCCGCTGCAGCTCCTGCGATTAACTGCGTAAAACCAAAACTGCGTTCTAGAGCTTTAAGATCAATAATAAATATATTGTTGCCAAGCCGTATCATTTGAAAATCTGCATTTACTCGCAGAATATCCCCGCCGTCAATCTTTACAAATCGTTCAGCATCTTTCTTTATACCCAGCAGGAAACTATCCCTCTTAATCAATGCCACAGGGTAATGCTTTTTATATAATAATACGCCTTTGTCCATTGACCCGATGTACACCAAGAAGCCAAACAGATTTGTTAAGCTATCTGTTTTGAAGTTAAACTTTTCAATTGAATTGATTTGGTTAATATCAAATTGCGCAAACAATTCCATTTCATCCGGTAGCTCTTTATAATCATATAAGTATAACGTATTGACCTGTTCATCTGCAGTAGAAAGAGGACGAATTTCAAGATAATCGTTAGTTATGATTGTTTGAATAAGGGCTTTTTCGTATAAATCCTCCAATTCAGAAGCAGTCAATTGACTGTCTAAATCTGCGAGTTTCAGATAGTATTGTCCCTCCTCTTTCATAACAAGCAGAAGTTCAAGAACAGGATTATCTGAAATTATTGCTAATAATTCCTCTTTGATTGTTTCAATATCTTTATTCATGTGTTTGCTCCTTTCCTGCTTTTTTTGCCATCCAAACATGTTGATCAAGAGAACGCCATGCAATCGAATCTCCCGCATATAATCTGTCCCTTGTTATCAGGATGATCTCTCTAAGCTCAGGGTGGTTTGAAATAGTCACTCTATATAACCGATATCCCATAAGAGCCAGAGTGGGATTTCCATAATATAAATCCATTTTTACAAATATGCAGCCAATAACTATCAACAGTATTGCTAAAACAATAACAAAGCGTACTTCTGATAAGCTAAAGCTAATCAATGGAATAATGTAAGTAGTTAGAAAGGTTAGATATTCGTAGTTTTGGTTTTCTACGCTTTCAATTTTATAGGAGGCATGAACTGCTCCTCTCCATTCGTAATCTAGTCTTTTACACATCAATAATCCAATAACTGATAGCAAAAGAGAGACAACAGCCAACCAATTTCTTTTGATAAGCTCTTTGAATCCAATGAATGTTGCTTCTTTACTAAAAGAAATAGGAATATCAATAGTTATAAAGAAAATCAAAAGGAATAATAGCCATAAGGAAATAAAATAAAACCGTAGTTTATACATTGTATTCCCTTTTCTTGAGTGCCCCATAAAAACCTCCTTGTTGTCGATTAGTTACATATAATATAAACACCATACAGCTGAGGATTATCCTCTGAGAAAATAATATATTATTATAAAAAGATTTACAATGGATATAAAGTGTCTTTGAAGTGTTAATAACAATGAAAAGCAATGGGGAATTGATTTATGAACAATAAACACAACAAGTTAATTGATTATGGCTTTTAAATGGAGGTGGGATTTTGAACAATACTGGATAATTATCAAATATGCTTTATATGCTGAGAAGTTTCTCGAGAGTAATGGATGGTCCATTACTTATCTGCAAGGAGCCATTGACTATTTCGTTTTTTTGCAGAGGATTCTTTACTGTCGTTTTTTCTATTTTGATGATTTTTAAGATGTATTGTTGGAGGTGTAGTATGTTTGCAGAAGAAACATTTGTAAAAGATTTTATATGGGGTATGAGCGTTCTTTCTGCATATTTTTCTTATAATAACAAGGAAAATCTTCAGGACGTTAATATATTCGCTGAGTCTTTTGTTCGTGATTTGATGAACATTCTATTCGATAAAAAACTATGCCGTGCAGTTGATCCTCGCAACGCAGGATATGATTTGATTGATATTGAATCAAAAATTGTTGTTCAAGTAACAAGTAATTGTAGACCTGAAAAAATCAACGAGACGTTAGGCCGCCTTGACAGATCCGTTGACAAACGAGCTCGGCTTCTTGATGAAAAACTGAAAAAAATAAATGAAGTTAATAAAGAACTGAAAGAACTAGAAGATAAACAGAAAAACATTCGTATGAGGGGGGAAGTCTGGAAGGATTCAGTTGACAGATCACAAAATGAGGCGAATGCCAAGAGGGAAACCATTGTAAGAATACAAGAAGAGATCGAGAATTTAGCTCCAGATATTAGAGGCTTCACAGTTCTTTTTCTCTTTTTAAAAAAAGATGCAGATCCTGTAAAAAATGATAAGGGTCGCGGTTATAATAATTCACGTTACATTAATTTTTCGCAGTCAAATAGTATCTATTATATTGATGATTTGGTTAGACTTGTCAGCAATCTGTCCTTAAATGAGGATTGTACGAAGATTGATTCATTAATCAAATTTATGAATAAGCAAAAGACTATCTTTTGCCATCATAATAGATTATTCGAAGATAAAGTGGGTACAGTTATACGAGAATATGCAAATCATTTCGTTGCGCCACTGTTTCTGCATCAGTATGAAAAGAACACGGAAGTGACATTACAAAACACCTATATTGAGCCTAAGTTTAATATTGTTAAAGGATCTAAACCGGATTCTGACTCTATCGTTTCGCTGTTGGATAACTTTGTTTATGACAATAGAAAAGTAAGGTTGCTCTTTATCGACGGAGATGCAGCTATAGGAAAAACATCATTAATGTCTTGGCTCTGTTATCACTATCAACAAGAAGATGCTGCTGGTAAATCTGTCTTTTTAAACAGAAGATTGGTAATCATCAGATTACGGGATATAACAATTAAAGGAGTAGACTCATTAGAAAACTGTAAATGCATTTTTGATTATCTTAATATTGAACCGGAGGAGTTTGAAGCTCGATATTCTTCCAGTATTATTGTGTTAGAAGGTGCTGATGAGTTGAGTTCATTTGGTTTTGATGATGGAATAACCATAGAACAATTCATTTCTGCTGCAGAAAAAGTTTTTTCAAATCACAAACTTGTTATAACCAGCAGACCGCATTTCATAAATACCGAGCGCTTCTGTTCTGCTTCTTCTCCGTTCGAATTTGAGCATGTTTGCATCAGTCATTTTTCATCTAAAGATCGTGAGGAGTGGATAAGAAGGTATAAGCGTCATGGAGGTGCAATAACACAAAGCACTGAAGAATACATAAAGAGCATTACTGATAATGATGCTGATGGAGTTGCAGATACGCCATTGGCATTGTATTTGTTATCTGCTTGTAAAGTAAGTGAAAAATTAAAAGACAACAAATGGTCCTTATACTACGAAATCTTTCATAACGCAATCAAAAATACTACATATAATAATACGTTCCAGGGGGGTGAACATACTGCTTTTAGAAACCAAGATGTTGCCGAAAAAGTCTACGAGACTGTTGGCGCTATAGCTTTTTCTATGTATAAGCACTCGTATAAAGAGCAATACTTTGTAGATTCAAAGGAACTTAACTCTATTGCAAATGAAATCAGCACAGAGAAGATCAGTGCTGAGATTTTAAAAAAGACCTGTGTGTTGTATGCATATTGGAAGGAAAGTGAATCTAGGGGCATTCTTGAGTTTTACCACAACAATATTAGAGACTATTTTTTGTGTGAGTACATTTACAAGGTTTTTTCAGCAATAGATTTTTCTGATGATAAAGATAACATTGCTGAACAACTTATTACAACCGGATGTAAGGTGTTTCAACACGAGGTGTTTGCCAAAAAAACGTGGGCACAGACTTTTATGTTTTTTTATTATCGGATAAAAGCAGAAAAAGAAAACCCTCATAGTGGAAGTTTAGCCGAAATAAAAGTTGCAGATTATTTTCCGCACATCATTTTTAAACTATTCCAAGGGAATCAATTGTGGCGGTATGAGTATTCTACTACTTCCTATAATACAATAAAGGCAACTGCACTTAATTTTGCTTTATTTATTAAGGTATGGGCGATTGCCCTTTCATCGGATGACAAGGTGATATCTTTTACTGATTCTGACCACGGATCTTTTTGGCGTGAAAAGGGCGTATTCACCGACTGGGTTGATTTGTATACAGATTCGATAGAGATAGCGAACAATATTCACGTTTCATTAGGAAGCAACACAAGTTTCAGCAAAATGCAATTTAACAATTTATCTATGGATACAGCATGCTTTGAGAGAGTTAACATGGATAATTCCGCCTTTTTTAATGTGGATTTGAGTCACGCATCTTTTGGGTATTCTAAATTGAAAAAAGTTGATTTTTCACAGTCCTCGCTATGTGGTAGTCGTGATAATCCAAAATCTGCACATTTTTGTCATGCAGAGTTAGTCGACGTATCATTTATAAAGGCAAAACTGAGCGGTGTTGACTTTTCAGAAGCAACTCTGGAGAGTGTCGATTTTTCAGGAGCAGACATCAAAAATACATCTTTTATTCATGCGTCAATAAGTAATGTGACTTGGCCGAATAGTAAAAATGCGCTTAGTTCAACAGAGTTTAAACATACAAAGGTGTCTAAAACAAAAATAAAAAAGATGGATTTAACTCAAACACAGTTAAACGAAGCAGAGTTTACTAATTGCATTTTTGAGGATGTTCTTTTTCCAGATTTAGTATGTGTCACGTTTAAAAATTGCAATTTGAAAAATTGTAGTTTCAAAGACACAACTAATTGTTGCTTCAAGGGCTCAACACTAACGGGTGATTTGAATTGGAGCTCCCACACATTAAAAAATGTAGAGTTCACAAATTCAAGTATTGAAAGTATTGTATTTAAGTTTTCTCGCTTGGAACAGGTCGTTTTTAATAGATGTTCAGTAAACGAAATACAACTCTATAATGCAAACCTATGCGCTAATTCATTCATGAGTATTAGAGCAACAAGAGCAAAACTCATGCAACCAAATACGGTACACATAAGTGAAGTGTGATATTGGGTAAAGGCAATGTAATTATGATAATAATGTTGATAAAAACAATTTGTCAAATCAATAATAGCGAATAGGAACTTTCAGTGCATTGATGGTTAAAGGGCTTATGATCCTTTAGATGACCTGAAAACAGATTTGGTCAATGGCAGATATGGGCTTCATCCGAAATACTAATACAATAATAGGCAGAAATGAAGCAATTTAGCGCAAAATTCACCCCCAAGCGATATGCTTGAGGGTGATTCTTAATTTGATTATTGCAGAACACCGGTGACAACGAACTTCTTCGGTGCGTGACCGGTGTAGTAGAAGGGATAGCAGGTTGTAAGCATCAGATGCCTTCCTTCAATGGTAGGGATACGGAGATCCTCGTTGCTTTCGAGAATCTCTATTGATTCGATCACATAGGTATATAAGGTTCCATTCGGCATTGTGACCGTGATAGTATCTCCATAAGTCACATCCTTCAGGATCTGCAGATGGTTCCGATTGCGGTGCCCATATACTACACAGACGCCGTCTTCACCGGGCGAAGCAGACGTGTTCAGCCATCCGGGGTTCTTTTCGAGCGTTGCCTCATCAACGGACGGGGCTATCGTTATGTTCTTTCCGTGAATCGTCAGAACAAAAGCTGCACCGTGTGGGACAGAAACTTGCGGTACAGAGGTTGGTGTTGACGATGAATGCGGTGCAGGGGATTCAGTTACAGGTTCGTCGATCACAGGGAATTCGGGCCAATCCCCGGATTCGGGAGTTGCAGATGGTTCAGGCGCAACTATACTGCTCGGCGTCGGGATTACAATCTCAATGATTTCAGTTTCGATCGTCGGTTCCGGTGTTGCGGTTGGCGCTGCGGTTTCGATTGCCTGTTCTGCAAGCAGCGAGATCTTGTCACCGAGCAGGAACGGCAATATCAGAATTGCGATTGCAAGGATCGCAAGGATAATGATGGGTTTCTTCATGTGATTTCCTTTCGCTTATTGGTACGGTCTTCCGAACATAATGATCGGATAATTCTTTGTCTGCCATAGGTCGCGCACGACGACGCAGCCCTTGCTGCTGGATGCTTCGACAACCTTTCCGTCGCCGACATAGATGCCGACATGATGAATCTCCTTCCAACGGTGGCAGCCCTCGCACTTCTTGTTGACCCAAAAGACAAGGTCTCCGGGTTCAAGTTCCGACCATGCAACAAGCAATCCGCGATCATGGCAATATTTCGCCTGTCCTGCGGCGTTGGTGTACATGTGATCACCGAGTTCCGGATCAACCTCATGGATTGCCCAATATGCAAGACCGGAACAGTCGAACTTCGTACTGCCTTTTGCGCCCCATACATAGGGGCAGCCGAGCTTTGTCAAAGCCGCACGAACGACGTCGGCTCCTTTGCTGTTAGAAGGCAGGTGGCTGATAATCTCTGTATAATCCGCGCCGCCAAGCAGATCGATGCCGATCAGCGCGGCATAGTATTTGGTGTATGCTGGGGACATCATCTCCTCCAGAAGCTGCATTTGCGATTCATCAAAGTGATAGTATTCCGCAGCTTCCCGATACATCATTGATCGCTGATGCACATTGACGATCAACTGTGAGACCGTCTCCGGTTTCGGCGTATTGCCTTCCTTATCGGGCGTTGGTGTTGGAGCATTCTCCGGGACTACCTCGTGAAGCTCATAGGTGAAACCGACCGTGTTCATTACTGAGAACACGTCCCGCAATCGCTGCTCACATTCGTCGTCAGGGACAAGGATTATGATTGGATCCTCTCCTGTGGTGGACAGAACCGAGTAAACCGCGAGTACGTCAATCCAGTTGTTGACCGTAGCGGAATCGCCGTCGTTGTTGTCTCCTCGATAGACGACCTCGAACTCGTCGTGATCGATTTCTTTTTCGAACTTCTTGATTCGTTTATCAATCGCATCTTTGTAAGACTGATCGATCCTTGTAATGATCTCGGTCATGGTCGGTCCCTCCGGGGATGTGTCGTTCGACCAAAAGAGCCCGAAACATACGCAGATGATCGCCGCTACAAGAGCAATGACAAGAATAATGACAACCGCAACCCAACCGCCAGCGGCGATCGCGGCGACAAGTGCTTTGATCGCGGCAATGATCGCTTTCACAGCGGCTTGGATCGCTTTTGCGGTCATCTCCGCTGCCTTTTCTGCGGCTTTTGCCGCTTTGACAGCGACCTCTTTCGCAACTTTCGCTGCTTTTTCAGCCGCCTTTGCAGCTTTCTCGCCGACTTTTTCTGCTGTTTTAACAGATTTCTCTGCGGTTTTGACCGACCGTTCCGCGGTCTTGACCGACTTTTCGGTCGTCTTTACCGTTTTCTCGGTTGTTTTAACGGTTCCTTTCGCGCCTTGTTTGACCGATGAAACAGATCTTTGACCTGCAGCATTCGTCTTCTGTGCTGGACGCTGATCGGAACGGAACAGTCGTTGATTGTTCTCGACGGAGTGCGATTGCTGCTCCGTCTGTTGAAGCGCATGGTGATCTCCTCCTTTTTGCGTGGTGTATTCGTACTGCGGCTTAACCGCAGGGCTGGATTCCGTAGGTGTAAAACTATCCGGCTGATACTCTTGCGTCGTTTCCTTTGGTTCGGTTCGCTGCTTCTGCAGAACCTCCGCTTTCTGCTGCGGAGTAATCTCTTGCGGTGCAGGGCGAAAAGAACGGAAAGACAGTTCATCCAATTGCTTCGGTTCGGGCTGATTATGACGCTTCAGCACATCGGCTTTTTCTTTCGGTGCGATCTCATGACCGGAGGCATCAAAGCGCGGTTCGGTTTGAACCGACGGATCGTTTGACGATTGATGTGTTTCAGCTTTTTGCGGATCTTCCGTTGTACGAGATTCAGTATGCGGTTGGTTTTGTTCCAACCGTTTCGCTTCCATCTGCTCGCGCCGGTTCTCCAGGTCTTCCACCTTGTCGCGGATCTTGTCTTCGACCTTTTCCTTGACCTTTTTAACCGCTTTCTTTGTGCCGGAATAGGCAACGGATGCGGCTTCAACGGTGTACTGCTCGGATTTCTGCGTGGCGTAATCGGATTCAGATTCGTAGCGCTCGTCTGCGGGAACGGTCTGTTCGTCCACCTTGCGATAGCCGGTTTTCATGTGCCGCGGAAGCTTGCGGGAAGCGTCAGCCGTCTTTGGAGCTTTCATGTGTTGACGTTCTTTGACTTTTTTCTTTTCCATGGTTTCCTCCAAAAGAAGGGGAGCGGAAACCCGCTCCCGTATTCTTAGCTCGCAATCGTTTCCTTCGGCTTGGTCGTCATGACCTTGTAGAGCTTCGTATCCTTCGGGAAGTGGTTCTCGAACGGAACGATGTTCCCGGCGCATTTCAGAAGCCCCTTGCCGGCGTCGGCGTTGGTCACATATGAAAGCTGCGTTTCCGAGATGCCGAGCAGCTTTGCAAGCTCGATCCGGTCCGTCGCCGCCTGATTCAAAAGCGTGATGAACTCGCTGTTTGCGAGCATCGTCCGTGCGGTGTGCGACTGCAGCAGATCCTCGATGTTCTGAGAGATACCGGTGTAGCAGGCATTGTGCTTACGCGCGCGTTTCCATTGCTCGAACAAGAAGTTGGAGCTGTATTCGTTGGCGAACAGCAGATAGATCTCGTCGATGAACACATAGGTCGGACGACCTTTCTTCTTGTTCCGCACGATTCGGTTGTAGATCGAATCGAGAACGACGAGCATACCAACCGTTTTCAATGCTTTGCCGAGATCGCGGATATCGTAGCAGATCAGGCTGCTTTCTGTATTGACATTGGTGGGCTTTGCAAAGGTATCGAGCGAACCGTCCGTAAAGAGCTCGATCGCAAGCGCGACGTCCTTTGCTTCCGGTTCGGGCTGCTTCAAAAGCTCCTTGTGGAAGTCTTTGAGCGTCGGAACTTTTCCGGTACAGCCGCGCTTGATAAACGGGCGATACACGATCTGCGTACAGCGGTCGATCAGCGACTTTTCCTTTGCGGAGAGCTTTCCGGAACCGACAAGCTGTTCGCAGAGCGATAAGATAAACTCGCTCTTCAACAGAACAGGGTTCTCGGAGTCGGCGTATTCGGATTCCATGTCCATTGCGTTGATGTGATTCTTGGAATCGGCAGCGATATTGATCACTTCGCCGCCGAGCGCGCGAACAAGTCTGTCATACTCTCTCTCCGGGTCTATGATAATCACGTCACCCTGATTACGGAGGACAAGCTGGATGATCTCATCCTTTGCAAAAAAGGACTTACCGGAACCGGACACACCGAGCACAAACCCGTTGCCGTTCAACAGCGAGCTGCGGTTGACAAACAGCAGGTTCTTGCTGATCGCGTTCTGCCCGCAGTAGATGCCTTCCGGGTGATTGATTTCCTGTGCCTGAAACGGCATAAAGACCGCCGCGGATTCCGTGGTAAGCGTTCGTAGGGCATTGATCTTCCGTAGCCCATACGGAAGCGTGGTATTCAGTCCGTCAAGCTGCTGATACTTCAGCGTCTGGAACTGGCAGATATGCTTTCGTGCAACAGAGAGCAGCGCTTCCGTGTCCGTGTCCAACTGTTTCTTGCTGTCCGCAACATGAACAAGCGTGACGGTCACGAACATCATACGCTGATCGCGGGACGTGAGATCGTCAAGGAACTCTTTGGATTCCTTGCGCTGCTGTTCGAGATCATACGGGACGACCGCGGAAAAGTTGTTGTTCTTGTTCTGCTTGCGCTGCCAGTTCGTGATCTCTGTTTCCGTGCCGAGCAGCTTGCGCTCGACCTCTTTGACCGCTTCATCCGTGGGGATCGGGATAATGTCGATCGACAGCATAAGGTTTCGATTTATGTCGCAAAGCTCGGATACCATGGAATCCTTAAGAAACGACGGGAACTCCTGCAGATACAGAACACGCGCGTATTTCTTACCGATCCTGATATGATCGCTCTTGACCGTCATGCTGTCGGGGCAAATGGCGTCTGTAAAGGAATGACCGCGCTTCATGAGATCCTTCAGATCGAAGTGATAGCTTTCCTCCTGTCCGATCCGGAAGAAATCGTGGAACACACGCATCCGATCCACAGCTTCGATCTCATACAGCTTCGAGGATAGAGCGGCAAATCGAGAAGCAAGCTCGGTATAAACGCGGGAGAAGAAGGTCTTTGCTTCCTCGTAGGATTTCTTGATGACCGATACCGTGATGTACTTCTCCTGCAGAATCCCGTTGCCACGGATGGCAGCGTCCATAATCATACTGTTGTACTCGTCACGGTATTCGTCCAGACCGTCGTCTGCGTGTGGGATCAGATTCCTTGCAAAACTGCTTTTCGTCATGCGCCGGTTGTTGATCGTGATCTTGGTGGTCGCACCGATCTCCAGCGCGTTCAGCAGTTCGCAGTATGCCAGAAACATGGCAAGCTGATCGTCCCGCGCTGCAACGGAGTAGTTGACGTCCGTAAATCGGAACGTACGTGAGAACTTGTTGCCGACCTGAAAGGTTCCGTCCTTCCAGATCTTCTTAATTGGGATGGTATCCTGTACAGAAGAAGGAACCTTGAACGGTTCCTTCTCAGACTTCAGTATTTGATTGAGCGTTTTAATCAACGCGCAGCACCTCCTTTAGCTTTCCGCTTGACAGGATCGAGGCGTACAGATTCGTGGGCTTCGAGGTCAGTTGCTTCGGCATGAGAAACTCGGACTGGATATACGCCCTGATAAACTGTTCGGCGGTCATACCGTGGTATTTCACAAAGCCGAGAATCGCAAATGGGAACGCAGCAACGACGCACAGCCAACTGACGGTTTCCGTGCCGAGCACGTTTCGGAGTCCGAAATACACGCCGATTGCAACGCCGACCGCCAGCACCGCGAAGATGAACTGGCGCAACGACAAGCCCATGAAGATCGATTCCTGATAGTCGCGGATTTCTTTGTTGATTTTGATTTCCAATGTGGTCTCCTTTCATATGGTATTAGAACCCGATCATTTCCTTGACCACCCGATCGCTCATCTTGACTGCGCCGACGAGAACAAGGAAGTTGAAGATCAGTTGGAACAGGAATGCCCATACAACGGTTGTTGCGTTCCCATTCGTATTGATCGGCGGGTTCTCCGTCAGCACTGAATAGACGATACAGGCAAGGATAATAACGACACCCTGCAGGCACACCCCGGCATACGACTTCAGAAATTGGCGTCCGACCTGAGATGTGCCTTCGCCTGCAAACGACGCAAGCGGGATCGGTGCGACGGCGGTGTACATGAAGATCTTAAAGATGCGTGAGTAAACGGTGAGAATCATTACGAACGACAGCACCGTTACGAGAAGCGCACCGATCAGCGCCACGATCCACAGCGGAATGCTGTCAAGGAAGGAGCATTGGTTGATCTTCTGTGCGATCGCGTCCGGCAGCGTAATGCTGGTTGTCAGAACGCCGCCTGCATGAGCGGAGATGTTATTGAGAATTCCGTGCCCGATCTTGAAGATACCGGTCAGGATGTCCATGCTGTAACCGACAACGGCTTTTGCGATTGCAAAGCGGATGAACAGCTTGAGAGCAACCTCCGGACGCTTGATCTCCGAAAAGTTAGTGGTCGTTTTCACCACGCCGACGATAAAGAACAGAACGAGCAGCGCATACGCGATGGCTTTCAGCCCGCCTTGAATGTTGGCGATGGCGCTCCATACGGCACCGCCGCGGATGTTCTGCGGAGAGGTGGTCAGAAGCGTCCAGATGGTCTGCATAGCTTCCGACCAAAAGTTGAGTGTGTAGTTCAGAATGTCTATGATCCAGTTACCGGATGACTGCAAAAGCGTCACCTCCTTTTTGGCAGGGCAGGTATTGTGCCTGCCCTCAGGCTGCCGTAAAAGAGGCCAGACCATTTGCGGCGATCTGTTGAAAGAGAATACAAACAGGTTGAAAAGGCGCGCCTTTTCTTTGATTCGTTTCGCCGCAAATGATCCGTGTTTTCGCCCCCTCAGATAGTATAGCTTCGGGGACGAACAACACGGATTCTGCCACTCTTCCCGACAGCCTGTATTGTCGTTATGAAATCAACCGGTGATCAGGGACAGGATTTCTTTGGTAAAGGTAATGACGATACCGCCGGCAATCGTCAGCATACCGTTTGCTCTCTGCGACGGATCGTGCGACTTCAAGCTGAGACCGAGCTGCAGGATGCCGAAGCCGAGCAGGATGATACCGATCGCACGGATAAATCCGAAGATGAAGTCGCTGAGATTGTTGACAACCTGAATCGGATCATCGTCCGCAAACGCCGTGGTCGCAAAGGAGAGGGTAAGTACGATCGCGCAGAAGATGCAGAAGATCATGCGGGTTCGTTTGGTCATTTTCATATAGTGGTTTCCTCCGTTTCATTTTCATCGAGTAGAATGTATTGTTCAGCGTTGTCGAAGTTAAATGCTTCGTTAAACGGGATATAGGAATAGGACTGTCCTTTGTGGATGTACGGCGGATAGCCGCCGTTGACAGTCATGTGAATGTTCGGATGATGATTCAGATCGTACTTGTCATCCATTACTGCGGGGAATCCGCGGATAAAGAGAAGTGCCTTGCTGTTGTCCAGCAGGCGTACTTCATCCGGCGTCAAGAGCTCTCTTCCGGTCGTTTGCATATTGGTCGAATAGCTGCCGCTCTTGCCTTTCGTCTGCCCGTGGGTGCGGGTGTCGATCGTTTCCTTGCCGAGCAGCTTTGAGATGTATTCATGGGTACTCTGTTCATTGCCGCCGAGATAGAGCAGCGTATCGCAGTTGCCGGTGATCGTTTCCCAACCGTGTTCCTTGTACAGCCCTTTTAGCTGCGCGAGGTTCTGTACAATGATCGTTGCGCTGATCTCGCGGGAGCGCATGGTGGCAAGGGACTTATCAAACTCCTCCGGCAAAGACACGTTTGCAAACTCATCGAGGATCATCCGCACATGAATCGGAAGCCGTCCGTGGTACACATGGTCGGCTTGGTAGTAGAGCTCCTGAATGATCTGCGTGTAGAGCATACCGACGAGATAGGACAGGGATGTATCGTTGTCAGGAATGACGGCAAAGATCGCCGTTTTCTGTTTCCCCAGTTCGCTGATGCCCATATCGTCGTGGTCGGTGATCGAGCAGATCTGATCCATGTTGAATGCTGCCAGCCGCACCGCCAAAGAGACGTTGATGCTTTTTGCCGTTTTACCTGCTGCCTGCTTATAGATCCGATACTGTTTCACTGCGATATGCATAGGCTGATTATCTCCGAGCTGCTTAAACAGCAAATCGAGCGCTGACACATACGTTTCCTTATCCTCACGCACATCTGCGTAGGAAAGCATCTTCATGATCATGCTGAAGTTCTGTTCTTCCTCCGGTGCTTCGTACAGGAGATAGAACATGAGAGATTCGAGCAATGCGGTTTCCGCTTTCTCCCAGAACGGATCGCTGCCGCCGCTGCCTTTAGGGGTGGTATTGCGAATCAAGTTTGTGATTAAGCGCAGGACGTCCTTATCATCCCGAACGTACTTGAACGGGTTATACCCGTCCGATTGTGTGAAATCAACAAGGTTGAACGCTTTGACCGTGTAGCCCTTTTCTTTGAGCAGATGTCCAACGGCGGCAAGGATCTCACCCTTCGGATCGGTCACGACAAAGCTTGCGTTGCATTCCATGATCCCCGGCAAAGCGAGGGAGCGGGTTTTACCCGCGCCGCTGCCCCCGAGGGTAAGAATGTTCAGATTTCGTCTGTGCTTATGGGTATCCATACCGAGCCGGACGTGCTTGGTCAGCGGAAAGCTCTGCTTCTGTTCGATCTGCGCGTTGACCTGCTTCGGAGAACCCCACTTTGCGGAACCGTGTTCTTCACCTTGCCGGAGGTTCGGTCGAGTTCCGAAGTACACGATTCCACCGAGCGCATATATGGCAAGGCACAGCAGAAGCGAGCGAAGGGAATTTTGACACCACGCAATCGAGAAAGGGGATTGCATGTGCTCTGTCAGTCGGTTGAACACATCGAGCAAGCTCCCTCCGAGACACGGCGCAAGCAGAAGCGAAAACCATACTGTAGGCAAAAGGAGGATCACGTAGAGTATGAGATCCTCCTTCTTGGTGTTTCGATTCTTCATGTCAGAACCCCTGCGCGCACCTTATACGGCCGCAGCTTCTGAAAATGGTACAGCACGGCTGCGACCTTGCCGCGATAGGTGGCGTCCTCCGGTAAGACACATTTCATTCGGGAAAGAGCGTCGATCACGATATAAAGCTGCTCCTTGGTCAGTTCGCAATGGTAATACTTCATGCAGACACCTCCTTACCGTTCCTTCGAGTCTTTGGTTTTCTTTCTTCTGCGAGTGCGTTCGGGTTCTTCGCGCTCTTTCTTTTCGATCAGCTTGCGATTCGCTTCAAGCTGCGCGAGTACGGACGGCTTACGCTTGCCGTTCGGGTTCTCCTTCGGTCGATCTCGGTCGGAGCGCTTGGCTTCGGACTGTTCCTTGGAGTCGTTTGAGCTTCGCTTCGACCGAGTATCTTTTTTTGACGGTTCTTCGGGTTCGTCCTTCACCTGGCTGTAGCCGATGCGTTCGAGAATGTGGTTGACAAGCGGAATACTCTTTGCGGCGATCACTACATCCACCTTTTCGTTTTCAGACTTCGTATCCACAAACGGCGCAAACAGCACCTGTCTTCTTGCCGATGCTTTGAACTCCTTGTACTGTTCTTTGGTCAGACTTAAGACCTGAAGCTCCTCGCCGGAACGAAGGAGCTTCATCATGGAAGTCCTGCCGTAGACCTTTTTATGATTCTTCGACCACGCAACGAGAATCGCTGCGAGGTTCTTTGCCGCGGAACCGGTCAGCCGGATGGCGACCTCGGTTCCGTTCAATGCCATGCGGACTACTTCGTCCGCCGCTTCACCATTCAATTGTTTTCCTCCTTATAAAGAATAGTCATGTTCGCGTTCGTCCAGTTCGATCTGCTCATGCATCTGCTGCTCGATCCTCGGAGAATCGGCTTGAA
This sequence comes from Clostridiales bacterium, assembly GCA_918244965.1. Taxonomy (GTDB): domain Bacteria; phylum Bacillota; class Clostridia; order Christensenellales; family CAG-138; genus UBA3792. Next base: position 73,014 of record CAKJYC010000006.1, read on the forward strand.
TCTTTTCACATAGCCGAAGCTCCTTTTGACATGCGCGGATCTCGGCATTGATTGAAGCGACCTTTTCATATACCTCGTTTCGTTCCGCCTTCAATGCTTCAAGATCCGTGCCGTTCAGTTTCCGCTCCGCTTCCAGATACCGTTTGTAATCCTCCTCGATTCCGACAACACCCTGCGTGTACAGATCGGGGACGTCCGCTAAATGCTCGACTGTGGACAGTGCAGAATACAGTTCCCGACGACGTTTCTTTTTGCTGTTCCAGATGATCCGGCTCTTGTTGAGCGTTTCTACCGTATCGTTTAGCTCTATAATCTTCGCTTGCAGTTGTTCCCTTGTGTCGATCTTGTTCCGATCAAGAAAAGCGGCTTGGGCTTTGTACTGCTCAAACCGCTTTAGTTCCTTGTAATTCACCTTTGGGTATTGTGTTCGTTTGCCGTGCCCTATGATGCCGAGCACATACATCCACGAGACGTATAGTGCGCGGAATCCGCGTTGCTTGCCGTATGGGACAAACGCTTTCTGCACCTTGGGTATGATGACCTCAAATTTCGGATCGGACATGGCGCGGTCGATGAAGCTTTCGATATCGCTCTCCGTCCATGACTTACCCTCCCGTTTGATGCGATAGGGGCGAGTGTAGCCGTCCGGTACGAACGACGGATAGGAACCGTGATGCTGCACCGTGTAGCCATGATCTTCCATGAGGGCGTAGAAGCCGCCGAGATTCAAGGCTTGGGACAGACATTCTTCCACGTCTTGATCGAACAGTTCACGCAGCGTCATGAGCCCTGCTTCATGTAGCTTCCATTCGGCGTAGGTAATGCCCTTGCCGGAGGTTTCCATAACGACGGATAAACCGTATTCTCTGCACAGCCTGTCGGAGATCCTTCGTATCTGCTGATAGTACGACTGCGCTGTGCTGTGGTATTTCTTACCGGTTTTGAAACTGACCGAGTTCAGTGTTATGTGGTTGTGGATATGTTCTTTATCCACATGGGTACCGAGCACAACTTCATAGTCGGACAGATGCTCCTTGATAAAACGAATGCCGAGTTCATGAGCAAGCTCCGGTGTGATCTCGCCGGGAGAAAAGCTCTGAATGATGTGAAATGCCTGAATGCCATCCGTCTTACCGTATCGTTCTTTTGTTGCCTGCATCTGTTTTGCTGCGTCTTTTGGATCGCAGTACTGACAATAAGTGAACACGGCATCGTCGGTCTTATCCGGGTTTTGAACGTAGCGAATCAGTTTATCAAGCCGCATTCGCTTGGACAGAATCTTGGTTATCGCCATGTTTTCTCCCATTCTCGCATGAGCCGCAGCACTTGCTGATAGGTTCGCTTTGCTTCTTTGAGATCGCTGCTCGAGACGTTCCCAGTAGTGTTCGCCTTTCTGACAAGCTGATTAAAGTTGACGCCGATCCGGTCAATCGCATCGGTCAGCGATAGAAAGTCTGCGTTGGGACGTTCCTGAATCGGACAGTTCAAGACCATTTTTCGGATCAGTCCGGCATGGGACAAACCGGTTTGTTTGCAAAGGTCATTGAATCTTTGACCTTCCTCTTGGTTCAACATAATGTGAATATCTACATTTCTTGTCCGCAATCGTTCACCTCCGATCTGATTCTTTTTGTTTTGAAAAGAAATAAGCATCGCCGTAGGCAAACTCCCGCTTTGCGGCATATGGGTATTAGGGCAGAGCCCTAACAAGCGGCGTTTGTGGATACAAAGGCGATGCTTGCAAGGACAGCGGCAGAGCCGTTCTGTCCTTCGTTTCGTAGTTCCAGCCCAGATCCGCAGATGCGGGGCTGAATCAATGAGATATGATATCGTAGTTGCATTTTCCGATTTCGCCGGTTATACTGGAAAGTCGAAAGGAGTGGATGAAAATGAAGCATTTTATCCAGCGAGACAAGATGAGCAAACGCCAACGCAAGAAGCTGGACGCAGAAAAACGAACGCTTTGGAAAGTCAATCCGATTACGAAAGTCGTTCAAAGCAAGAAGATTTACGACCGTAAGAAACAGCCTCGAAACTACGAACCGTATGATTTCCAAGGCTGTTTTTATTTGCCTCAAGCCATGTAAAGAAACGTCGTTTACCGCTCCGGTTCCGGATCGTTCTTCTCCTTATGGCTCTCTTTGTACTGCTCCTGTCGATGCATGAGATCTTCGTTGAAGTCTTTGCCGAAGGTCGGGGTGTGGTCGTATACCTTGTAGGAATCCTTCAGCATCTCCTTGATGTTCTCTGCAGCATTGCGCCCCTGCTCATCGTTATCCAAGCCGAGGTTGACATACTCGATCTCCGGATGGTCAATGAGGTATCGCTGCAAAGCAACGGGCGAGCAACCTCCGAGTGAAACGCGGTGCGCCGGATACTGCTTTTTACTGTAACTGCACAGCGTCATGTGCGAAAGCAGGTCAATCGCGCTCTCGAATACCCATACCGATTTGCAGTTCTCGCCTGCAGGGATTGAAAATGCATATGCCTTGTTGCTGCCCGGTGCGTCGTGCTTGCCTTCATTAAAGCAGGCACGGGTGCAGGCATATTTCGGTTCACCGTCCTTGTCCTTGCCGACGAATACCACCTGTGCCGGACATTTCTTCTCTGCTCGTTCGCCGTTCTCATCCGTGTAGGCAAAGGAATTGGTCTGGTAGATCAAGCCATCCTTCATGTATTGCGAGATAATCTTCGGTGAGATCCCGCGCTGGCAGAGGTAGGCATATGCAGCTTTGCTGTTCTCGCTCGGCGTCGGGAGTTCAAAGGGTTCCGGTTCCTTCGGGGAGATCTCGGACGCCTTCGGCAGCGGTCGCTCGTTGATGTCCTTTTCGCCGAGCAAGGTCTGCATGGCTTCGACAAAGCCGCGTCCCTCGTACTGCATAAGGAAAGAGATCGACTTGCCGCCGAGCTGGTGACTGAACCAGTACCAATGGTTGTCCTTCAGGTACAGGCTGTCATGTTCTTTCATTCTGTACTGATTGCCTTCGCGCTCCAGCTCGTAGCCGCGGGACTGCGCGTAGGCAACGAGATCGATGCTGTCTGCAGCGTCGATCTGATCCTGTGTATATCTCTTCATTTGTGTCTCCTTATCTATCATATTCGTCATTCGACCGTTCCGGAGTATCCTCCTCGCGGTCTTCGTTTTCTTCACCGATCGCGTCACTTTCGTGCTTGTCAAGGTTCAGCAGCGCATCCAGTTCGGTCAGCCGATCCGTCTTCTCACGGAGTTCTTCCTCCTGTGGGAACGGCTTTTCAAGCTCCTCCTTGAGATTCCGTTCCTGATCGTGCAGCTCGGACAGCGTTCGTTCATACCCCTGCTTTCGTGCAGGAATCGAAGCAAGCGCATTGTCCATTCGGGTGATATTGCCGTACACGTCTTCGCCGAGGTCGATCCGATAGGAGAGCGTTCCCCCCATTCGCATTTTGAAGGTCTTGGTAAAGGAATCGTAGGAAAGGAACAGATCAAAGCCCATATAGTTGCCGATCATGGATTCATTTCCGGATGTCTTTGCCATACAAGCAGCAAGGATCGCAACGCCGGCGTCTTTCTTCTCGTCCGCTCCGTAAGTCGTGCCGGACACGGTCATGCCCGCGAAGCCGTCCACCTTGTGCTGTGCATACAGCGCCATGTCTGTTTCGCACCCGGCTATGTTTTCCTCGGTCAGCCGGATATCGTGCGGCACCTTTTTCAGAAGCCGATCCTCCAAAGAGTAGCGCATGGAGAGATAGTTGGATTTCAGAAGCTTCAGCTTGGATACCTGTACCTCCAAATCCATCTTCTCTTTGATATGCGGATTTCCTGTAGCAAGGGCTTTGACCTCGGCATACGTCAATGCCGTCTCGTCCACATCCTCACAGGCACGGGCGGGAATTTTACTGGTCATAATCTGCCCGATGAACTTCTGCTTTGCTTCGATCGTTTGCCACATATAGCTGTCAAACGTGTTCTCGGTGACATAGCGGAAGATCTCTACCTTCGGATTGTCATTGCCTTGCCGCAGGATGCGTCCTTCGCGCTGTTCAATGTCCGACGGCCGCCACGGGATATCCAAATGGTGCAGCGCGATCAGACGTTTCTGTACGTTAGTTCCGGCGCCCATCTTAGCGGTACTGCCGAGCAAGATTCTGACCTTGCCAGCTCGGACGTTTCCGAACAGCTCGGCTTTCTTCGTCTCGGTGTTCGCCTCATGGATGAACGCAATCTCTTCTTCCGGTACACCGCGTTCGATCAGCTTTATGCGCAGATCGTCATACACATTGAACTTGCCGTCGTTGTGCGGGGTGGACAGATCGCAGAACACGAGCTGCGCGGAACGCTGCTCCGAAGATTCGAGCCATATCCGGTAGATATTGTCCAAACAGGCATTGACCTTGCTGCTGTCCTCATCCGGCAGCATGGGATTGTTCAGCCGCTGATCCAAAGCAAGCTTTCGCCCGTCGTTCGTGATTTTCAGCATATTGTCCTCATACGGCTTGACAATGCCCTTTCGCACATTCTCGGCGCGCTCGGCGAAGCTCGCCACCATTTCCCGCTGAAACTCGCTCGGCTTGATTACCTCATTGTGGTACTCCGCTTCCGGTACGGGAAGCTGCAGCATATCCGCTGTCTGCACGTCCGCAATGTCCTTGAACATGGACACCAACTCCGGAAGGTTGAAAAAACGGGCGAACCGGGTCTTTGCCCGATAGCCCGTTCCCTCCGGAGCAAGCTCAATCGCAGTGACCGTCTCGCCGAACGTAGACGCCCATGCGTCAAAGTGCTGCAGATGCGCGTCCTTCAAACGGTTGTACTGGAGATAGCGCTGCATGGTGTACATCTCGGTCATGGAATTGCTGATCGGCGTACCCGTGGCGAAGACAACGCCGTGGCTGTCTGTGATCTCGTCCAGATACCGGCACTTCATGTACAGATCGGAAGACTTTTGCGCCTCGGTCTGTGAAATGCCTGCGACATTTCGCATCTTGGTGTACAGATAGAGATTCTTGTAGTAATGCGCTTCGTCGATGAACAGCCGATCGACGCCGAGCTCCTCAAAGGTCACGACATCGTCCTTGCGCTCCCGATCATTCAGACGCTGCAGCTTCGTTTCCAATCCGCGCTTGGTCTTTTCCAACTGCTTGATCGACAGATAGTTTCCGCTTTCTTCTTCCAATGCCTCGATCCCGAGCGTGATCTCCTCAATCTGTTCTTCGATCGTCTGTTTCTGCCGTTCCAGAGACAATGGGATCTTCTCAAACTGTGAATGCCCGATAATGACCGCATCGTAATCGCCGGTAGCGATACGGCTGCAGAACCGTCTGCGGTTCTGCTTCTCAAAGTCCTTCTTTGTCGCAACAAGAATGTTCGCAGAAGGATAGAGCTGCAGAAACTCACTTGCCCACTGTTCTGTTAAGTGATTGGGTACGACGAACAGGGACTTGTGACATAGACCCAGCCGTTTCAGTTCCATCGCCGCGGCAGTCATTTCGAAGGTCTTGCCCGCGCCGACAACGTGTGCAAGCAGAGTGTTCCCGCCGTACAGGACACGCGCAATCGCGTTTGCCTGGTGCGGTCGCAGCGTAATTTCCGGATTCATACCGGGAAACACAAGATGATTGCCGTCGTACTCCCGCGGGCGTGTCGAATTGAACCGTTCGTTGTACATCGTCACCAGACGGTCGCGACGCTGCGGATCTTTCCAAAGCCAATCGCGGAACGCTTCCTGCAGGAGCGTTTGCTTCTGCTGTGCAAGGATCGTCTGCTTCATGTTCAGCACACGCTTTTCACGACCCTCATCGTCCTGCACGATGTCGTAAATCCGGACGTCTTTGAGGTTGAGACTGTCCTCAATGATCTCGTATGCGTTGATCCGATTCGTACCGTAAGTGACGTTTGCCGTGACATTGCCGTAATCGAGGTTCTTGCCTTCGATTTTCCATTCGCCGGTGATGTCGAAGTAATGCACCTGTACATACCGCTGCGCGCGCCATCCGGGCTGCAGCGTGTCATAGATGAACGACTTGACGTCGTCCTCCGGAATCCACGTCGCGCCGAGACGTACATTGATCTCGGATGCGTCCAGATCCTTCGGCTGCACCTTTTCCAATGCCGCGATCGAGACGGAAAGCGCATCGGCTTCTACTGTCTTGCCTGCAGTTCGCAGCTTCTCCTGTACCATGCGAAACGTGTTCAGCTTGCTTCGCACATTGCCGGATAAAAAGGCATCCGCCGTCACCAGCGGAAATGCTTTGAGATCGAAGGTGTCAGGATTGTAAAAGCCCTCGTAGTAGGTGCCGATGTCGCGGAAGACCAACCCAGAAAGCTCGGCTTCGAGTGCTTCTTCACTTTTTCCGGTCAACCCTGCCATATACGGAAGATCGACCATCGCCTTTTCGGAAAGAGAAACGGTCAGCGCTTCGGCTGCGGTGTCCACATGGGTGATCTCGGTGTACTGGCGAACGGTGCGCTTATAGAACATATCCGCTTTCCGTTCCAGTTTCCCGTTCTCGTCGAGCACCTCCAATGAGCAGAGCAGTGGATATGACGAATCATCCGAAAACGCCATGCTGTTGCCGCGGCTGTTCAGAAGTCCGTACTTTGCGGTGTAGGCGTCGTAGAGGGTGTTCAGTTCCCGCTGCGTTTCCGCAATCGCCGCGTCGGAGTAGTCGTTCAACTGACGGTCAATCAGTTTGTGCGCACAATCGCGGATGGCGATCATGCCCTTGATCCGGTTCTGTGCGGTCAACGATACTTCGATCTTGGACATGATCGAATTCTCCCGGAAATAGATCTCACCGTCCACGAGCGTAAAGGAGAAGTTCCGTACATCGGGATCGGCGGGAAGCGTTGCTTTCGCCGTTCCTTCCAGATCTTCCTCTTGTTCGATTGCGACGATTTCGCCGTGAATATTGGCGATCGCATCCCGGAGCTGTTCGTTTAGATCTGCGCCTTCGATCGGCTTCACGGTCTGTCCCATTCCGAAACGAGTGCTTTCCTCGGTCAGCTCGCCGAGGATCATATCCGGGTTCTTCAGGAAGTACTCGTTGATCGGATAGCCAAGCTCGGACTTGCCGATATGCAGCCAGTCCTCGTCGATCTCGATCGGATGGTCTCGCTTCTGCAAAAAGAGAATGTCCGCAACGACGTCCGTTCCCGCATTGGCGCGAAACGCATTGTTCGGAAGCCGAACCGCACCGAGTAGTTCAGCCCGCTGCGCGATATATTTCCGTACCGAAGGATTCGCTTTATCCATCGTTCCGCTGGAGGTAATGAATGCGACCACACCGCCGGGGCGAACCTTATCCAATGCTTTTGCAAAGAAATAGTCGTGGATCAGAAAATGGTTTTTATCGTAACGCTTGTCGGCAAGAGAATAATCCCCAAACGGTACATTACCGATTGCGACGTCAAAGAAGCTGTCCGGATAAACGCTTTCTTCAAAGCCTTCGATTCGGATATTTGCACTTTGGTAGAGCTGTTTTGCAATCCGTCCCGTCAGATCGTCCAGTTCAACGCCATAGAGTTTACTACTTTTCATGCGCTCCGGCAGCATACCGAAGAAATTACCGATTCCGCACGACGGCTCCAGTATGTTGCCTGTTTGAAAGCCCATATTGCCGATCGCTTCGTACATCGCGCGAATCACAACCGGCGAGGTATAGTGCGCGTTCAGCGTGGATGCCCGTGCGGATTCGTATTCCGAATCGGTCAACAGTTCTTTCAGTTCGGCATATTCGCTCTGCCATTGCTCTTTGGAATCGTCGAACGCATCCGGCAACCCGCCCCATCCGACATATTGGGATAGGATTTCCTGTTCTTCCGGCGTCGCAAGACGGTGTTCGGATTCGATCGCTTTGAGCGTTCGGATCGCGGCGACATTGCGCTGGAACTTCGTCTTTGCTCCGCTTTCGCCGAGATGATCGTCAGTAATGCGATAGTCGATTTTCTTATTGCTGATCGGCTCGTTCTGTACCGGCTCCTGTCTCGACTGTTCATGCTCCCAGGAAGGTCGAAGATCAACGACTATGCTGTGCAGCTTGACCGGTTTTTCCTGTGATTCGCTTTCTTCGATTTGCTCTTGCGGATCAGCAGCTTTCGTTTCTTCGGCATCTGACAGCCACTTTGCTTTTTCTTCGTTGCTTTCTTCTACCGGTTCCGGGATCGGTTCTCGCTGTTCTCTGAACAGGGAGAACTCGCCTTTGCGATATGCGGAAAGGATCTCAACCGCTTGGCGACACCTATCATAGTGGCGTTCTGTAGTAAGCGTCTTTGACTCCAGCGAAGCGAGCGTGCTGTAGATCGCTTGTACACGCGAAGGATTCGTAAGCTGCTTCTGCACTTCTGCGACGCTCTCCCAGTAATCCATAAGCGCATTCCCGCTATAGGGACGGTCGTATTTCTGGGGTGCGTCCATGAAGCCGTTGACAATCGAACGTGCCACTCGCTTTCGTTCGTACTCCGGCATATACGCTCGATCCGCGTCAGAAAGGAACCGGTTTTGAGCAATCAGCGTTTCGATCCGCTGCCGAACCTTTGTCCAGTTCCATTCGATCTTTGCGTAAGGTTCCGATATGCTCCCGTGGCTGAAATAGATACCTTTTGTACTGTATTCTGTGTTATCGTTCCCGCCGAAGCTTCCGGAGTGTTCTCCATGGAGATCTTTCAGATAGCGTTCCCGTTCCTTGCTGTCGGAGTTTGCAAGAAAGAAAGCATAGATGCCGAGGCGTTGTTCCGTTCCATGTTCGTTATCAAATCCTCGCAGCAGCTTGTCGATTTCGTCCAGAGAAATGAATCGCCGCGGCTGCGGATTGTAATCCTCGGCAACATGGAAGCGTACCGGTTCCCGCTGCAAGTCCTCCAACTGCCGGAGCAGCCGCATGGGACGGTAGAAGCGGAACCGCAGTAAATCGGGATTCTCTGCGTGTGCGGTTGCGAACACTTTCCATTCGTCGATCAATGCCTGCAGGGAGTCTGGCTGTTCCATACGCTCCATGATCTGATTCCGTTCCTTTTCAAATGAACCCGACAACGCTTCAAAGGTGGGAAGGAATCCCTGTGATTTCCCTTCTTCGCTGAGATCTCGTGCGGCATATATAAGCTGATCAGCAAGTTCCGAGCGCTCAAACACATTGACGCGCAGCAGTTCCTCACGGGGCATATAGCGACCGAGATCGAGCAGCTCCCGAATTCGTTTTGCCGCCTCCGTCCATGTCATTTGCATGGTCATGCCGCCTTGCACCGTGTCGCCCACGGAAATACGGAAGCTGTCCGGATCGTACCAAACGGCATATTGCCGTCCGTCCAGAAAGAACCCCGCGCCGTTGGTGCGGTAGTGGTCTTTCAGAAATGCGGCGTTTTCTTCCAAAGTATGATCCTTTTGGAAGTACGCGCAGATGATCAGACGGCTGTCCCGGTCGTTTGCACCGAGCGTCAGCGCTTCGTCAATGACCTGCTGGGAATAGCGCAATGAAAGCGTACCGGTGCTTGCCGTGTCCGGCATCGTTTCTGTCGATACCTCCTGTAAATCGAAAAGAGACATCTGCGGTGTCGTTGGCTTTGTCCGCTTGACGTCCCTTTTGAACTGTTGCTCTTGAACAGGATTTTCAAACAAAGAAGCGGGGAAGGCTTCTTCCACCGCTTCTTTGTCAAGGTCGATCGGTTCTTCTTCCGGTTCATCCGGCTCTGTTTCTTCGATCAGCTGTAGATTAGCTCGTTCGTCACGATCTCCTCGGCGCGGCTCCTGATATTGTTCATTCGCTGCACCCATACCATCTGATCCGTTGCTTTGAGTTGTTCGGTCACGCCTTCGCTCTGCGCCATCTTCTTGGTCAGCGCTTCGATCTGTTCTTTGCACAGATTGTCGATCTCCAGAAGGTGTTGGGTCAGCTTTCCTGACAGCACGAGCGCTGTCAGCGTTCCGTCCTTCTTTCCCTCCAGATAACGCTTCCGCATCCGTCCGTACTTGCCGATCGGGTTCTCCGGCTGACTGTCCATGACGAGGTTCGGAATTTGTACGTTGCCGACTTGCGTGTAGGTCAGTTCCATTGCTTTTGCTCCTTTCGCTTTTGTTCTCACCTGCATTATCGCCGATTCCATTTTCTTTTGCGAGGATGTCGCGCGATTCTTTTTCAATTTGTCGGACACTTCGTTCAATCTGACGCAGGATCATTTCGGAGATGTCGCTTGTCGCTTCCCCGAGTCGGGAAACCGTTTCGATCGTGTTGAACTTTGTAATCGGTTCAAAGTCATCGTCGGTCAGATATGTGTCTGCTGCATAGCCAAGCCGCTTCAAAACCGTGTAGGCAACCGAAGCACCGAGCAGCAGTTGGAATGTCACATCCGAGCCGTCCTCCAGAGCAAGTTCGCTGTCACCGAGTTCACGCATGAAGGCGTCGAGATAATCCTTGTGGTGATCCGTGACCGCGTTCAACGCGGTTCCGAACACCGTGGAGGTCAGATCAGGCATACCGCCGAGATCGCCGAAACTGTTTTCCAGTTCCTCCGTGATTCTTGCGTGCATCTCCGGCGTCGGCTGCCACAGCGTCAGCGGCACATTCTGCCGGGAGTTCGTGTCGGAAACATCGAACACATACCGCAGATGCTGTTTTTCACCGGAAGTGTCGATCAGTGCGATTCCTTTCGCACCGCGATTTACCCAACGGTGCAGGCGATCGTTCCACATTCCGATCTCCGCACAGGCGGTGGCTTCCGGTTTCTGTGCATGGATCAAGACCTGATCCCGGAAAGGATATTTGTAAAGCCATGCGGCAGAATCCAGAAACGCTTTCCAATGATCGGGCGAGGAGGTGACGGACAGGGTTGCGTCATGCGCCAGACGTGAGATTCGTTCCAGTTTCGTTCCCATACATGGCTGTCCTCCTATCTTTCAAAATCGTCCTTTGTTTGTTCTTTGTCACGGGTCATATACGCCTGCAGGTTCATCTGCCCTTCGGGGGAGAAGTTCAGATCGTTTTCTCCGAGCATATAAGACCCGTCCTCGTTCAGCGGCGCGGGCTGATCGGTCAGGATCGTTCCCATGTGATTGACCGTAATATGCTTTGCGATTTCACAGGCATATCCGTTCTCACCGTCGTCGCGCACTTCGTACCGGTAAATACCCTCCGGAACGGTTGCGGGATCAATCCGGCAGCAATTAAACAGCGCGGGATGGTCGAACAGTTCCACACAGTCAAAGTCTTCCGTCCGTGCATCCAAGAGACGGGATGCGGAGATGAAATGTCCGTCTTCGTCGTACATCTCAGGATTCGCACCGGGAACATCCCAACCAAACATGCTGCCGCAAGCCATAGCGGCACATTGCGCTTTGGTCAGCTCATGCTGCGCGTTTTGAAAAGCGGCTGTTTCCTCGTTTCTCTTTCGATCGCCGGGGGCATTCCAATCGGATGGGAAATAGCCCGTCATGCCGCGGCGAATCATGACAAGATCACCGTTGGAGGGAATGATCGCCATTGCAGAGGAAGGGATCGGGAACTGCCGACCGGTCTTTTGCTCGTACTGGTCCACGAGCGTATCGCAGCGATTGAGATAGAGATGCAAAGCCCCACGCTCCGACGTCTCCGGAATCCGTCCGTAAAGCTGTGTCGGATTGCTCTGATCGTACAGATAGATCGCAAAGTGCCGTGGTGATGTGGGATATTCCAAAAGAACGACGCCTTTGTCGCCGACAGGGAACCGTTCTTTGACGTTGTAGGTTTCCATGTCCATTGCTATCTCTCCAACTCACTGTCACCGCGGTATGTGAAATCCTCGGTCACATACGGGAGCACCAACAGACCGCTGTTGGTCCGGATGAATACCTCCGGCTGTGCAAAGATCTCCCGATACTTGTCGATCATATCTTCGGAAAGCGAATCGAAGTCTTCTTCGCCGCAGCCGACGATCAGAAACGAACCGGCGATCACGTCGTAGATTTCTCCGTTATCGTCTCGTAAGGCGCGGCTTAGTTCCAAACCAAGCAGTTTTCCATCGTCATTACAGAGAAGCGCGACAGGATCATCGAATGGGTAGACCGCTTGTACAGTTCCTCCAACTTCATGTTGTAGGGATTCTAGACTCGGATCAATCTCCTTCACAAAAGGTGCTTTGAACTGTTCAACGCGCAGAACTCTCATGTTCGTGATCCTCCTTTCCGGGCTGAACAAGCGGCTTGTCCGCAGGCTCGACCGTGTTGCCCAAATATTCCATCTGTTCTGCAAACTCGCAGATATGGTACAGATTGTTTCCGATGATTGCGTGGTAATCGTCGATATACCGGCAAATACGTTCCGATGAAGATCCGTCCTTATGCCGAATCCGGACTTTGCTGCCGTCCGGAAGGCGGAACAATTCACGATAGTGGGGATCTATGAACCGGACGCCTTTCTGTGCTTCCAGAAGATGTTGATCGAGCCAGTCCTTCCGGTAAGCGTAGATGTAGAAGTTATACTCGCCCTTATTCGGATTCAAACGGCACAAATAGGAGTTCTGCTTCGTATCTACACGGATGCCGAAGCTGCGACCGTCCGCCATCTGACAGGACAGATGGTTAAAGCAGTATTTCATGAGCGCGGAGCGATTCTTGAGAATGCCCTCATATTCCGGGTTGAACCGCAGAGCGTTAATGACCTCGTCAAACTCGTCTTTGAACTCCTGCGTTTTCAGTTCCCGGTCATGATCGTTCCATGTCGTAAAGAATCCATTGCCATCGGTGTCCATATCTCCGCGCAGATACCCGATAAAGCCGCATTGCGTTTCGATATGCGACGGCTGGGAATAGGTATAGAGTTGTTCGTTCGGGAGAATGTCCCATATTTCAAGATCCATTCACATCCCTCCTTAATTTAGGTTGTTCGTGTGCTTTCAGCCATTCCAGAAGACTGTCCCTTAACACAAATTGCTGATGCCCCGCCAATACGACAGGGAACGTATCGTCATTGAGTAAGAGCGACAAGCTGGAATGCGACAGATTCATCGCTTGCACGAGATCGCCGATCGAGAGGATCGGCGGAAGCTGGTTCATACAGGGTGTGTTCATGTTGGTCTCCTATCTTTCCAGGTTATCGGCACTCTTCATACGCCGATCTTGCCGGGGCAGATCGCTGTGCGGTTGGCTTTTGCGGGGGACGCAGACGCCGGATATCGAATCCGTACACTTTTGCGACCTCGTCCCCGATCCGGCGCGTCACTCTCGTGATGTCCGCACGGGTCGCTGTGCCGTTGTAGATCTTTTCTTTGAGATTCTCCCGCTGTGTTTCTGAAATGCCATCCTTATACGCTCTGTAGAGGTAGTGGTTAGTACCATCATGGTGGATTGCGTCGGCGCGCATATCGCCGTTGCCATCCACAAACCATTCGGTCAGATCGGTATCTGAATACAGACAGTCCCGGATATTGCCGGAAGCAATTTCCTTGTACCCGCAAAACCGTCCGTTCCACAGCCCCAGGTCAGCGATCACAAGGATTGACTCATTGAGATGCACGTTGAGATTCATGCGCTCGTCATCCAGATAGTCGGCGTTGATCTGATACATGAGTTCATATCGTTCGTCTTCTGAAAGATCGGGATGATCTTCTTCCAGGTCAGCCCGCCAATCTTCGTAGTTCAGATTGATATTGCTCCAAATAACGTGACGGTCAGGGCGGTTATCGCTCATATGCATCACTCCTTTCAAAATGAAGCAACCCGCCGCAGAATAGCAGCGGGTTGCCGATTCTCATTTCAGCGGTCATTTTTCTTCTTTCTGACCTGCAGAAAGATGAACCCGCCGATGATGATCACAACGAGAACGATCGCGATGATAACTTTCGGAGTCATACTTTAGACCTCCTCTCTCAGATTCCGGCGCTTCTTTGCGACAACAATCGCTGCCGCAACCAGGCCGCCGAGCAGAAGCAGAACGCCACCGCACAATGCGGGGAACTCCCACCAGTCACTGTCCATACCGAGCTTCACGAACTTGTGGTTGTCGATCTGGATTACAAACGGGTTCGAGAGGGTATGTTCCTTGGTCAGTTCGACCTTCTGGGCGCTGATCGGAAAATAACCGTCCGGCGTGATGCTTTCTTCGATCCATACCGTTCCGAGCGGGAGACCGTAGATCGTGATCTCACCGGTGCCGTCCGTAATCATATCGGTCGTCGTACCCTTGGGATCGAAGAAATAGCTGCCGTCAGCTTCCTTGCGGAACTTCAGAATCTCGAAGTCGTCTTTGCCCATGACCTTGATACAGAAGCCCGCGCCTGCCAGCGGATTGCCGGACTTTGCATCCACCTTCTTAATCTTCAGCCCGGTGGGACAGTTCTCGACGGTTACAACCTTCGGGGCGGAAACACTGTCTTTGTCGGTGATCGTGAAGGTGATTACTTCCTGACCGATGTAGCCCTCCGGGAACACCTCTTCAAGCGTGTAGGTGCCGACAGGCAGATACCGGAACTCGACAAAGCCGTTCTCATCCGTGAAGAACGTGTCATCGCCGTCCTTTGCCCAAACGCGGAACGCGCCTTCCTTCGGCTTTTCCAATACGGGCTCTGCTTCGCTTTCCTCTGCAATCGGACCACCCTTGCGCGAGCCGCCTTCATCGTCGAACTCGCCGAACTCATCACCGAGGCCGTCGTCACTCGCTGCGGCTTCTTCGATCGTTTCCGGCTGATAGGGGATCGTGCGAACCGTCTGCCCGGTCGAATCAATGAGTCGGAACTCGACGCCCGCGAACGGCTTGCCGGTATAGAGGTTCAGCTTATTGAGCTGTACACAGGTGGGCTCGTCCGTGATGTGCGTTGTGCCGGTGATGTTTCCATGAAGGTCAACCGTGAAGGTGAACGTTTCGGGATTCAGCGTGAAGCCGTCCGCCGCGACGGTTTCCTTGAACGTGTAGGTATCGGCGGGGAGCTCATAGAGAATGATCTCGCCGTTCAGATCCGTCGTATCGTGGAACACGACTTCGCCCTTGGAGTTTTTGATCTCAATGATTGCTTCATATACGGGCTTGCCGGTCGTCAGGTCGGTTTTCTTCAGAACGATATGCGTCTGTTCATTGGTGCGCTCGAATACGATTGTTGCCTTGTTATCCGTCGTGATTTCCGCTTCGATGATTTCATCCGAAAGCACGAAGCCGGGCGGGGGCACGATTTCCTTAATGTAGTATGTGCCGATAGGGAGGTCGATCGAGACCGCATACCCGTCTTTATCGGTGGTCATGGTGCAGTAGAGCAGTCCGTCCTTATCCCGAACTTCGTACTGAGCGCCTTCGAGCATACGACCGGGGTTGGAATCGTCTTCCTTCCAGATGGCGAGATTGCCCTTAAAGCGTTCGTTTTCGATCGGTTTCTTGAAGTAATCCGTGTTCGCGCCGCTGACCGTTACCGGGAAGGATTCTTCGATCAGATGGATCGTTTCGTCCGGAACCTTGAGCTCCTTCAAGTAATACTTGCCGAACGGCAGCGTAGTCACGGAGGTCGCAACGCCGTTCGCGTCCGTTGTCAGAAGATCGACCAGCGTATTCTTCGGGATCATCTTGATCGTTTCTGCCGTGTAGAGTCCGAACACCGCACCTTCGAGCGGTCCCTTCTTGAAGGTCATAGTTTCCGTGTCGAAGAACTCGCAGGTCTTCTTGATTTTGACCGAGCCGGGAATTCGCTTGTTACTGATGGACTGTTCTGCGTAAACGATCGGGGTATTCTGATCCTTGTACGCAAGCGTGACGGTGTAGATCGAGGGATCGAGATCGTAACCCGCTACGGTCTTGGTTTCCTGGATGGTATAAGTACCAAACGGCAGCAGACCGGTTTCGGCAATACCGTTTTCATCCGAAATGATCGTTGCAATGACCGTGCCGGAAGAATCCTTCACCTCGAACTCACAGCCCGGAAGTCCCTTAACTTCGTACTTCGGGGAATGGAGCTGACCGTATTCAGTAGCCGTAGCAGTCGTGCCGGTCAGCACATACGCGGTCTTCGTGATCTTGACCGCGCCTTTTGCGGTTTCGTTCTCCAGTTCAAGCGTTGCGGTTTCGCTGACTTTGACGATGACAGAGTGCGTCAGACCATCCACTACATACGGCTTGACCGTGGAGAGTTCCTTGACATAGTAGGTTCCGGCATCCAACTCGTTCACGGTCACAGTACCGTCACTTCCGGTCGTAACCTCCTTGACTTTCTGCGTACAGTTGGCGTCCTTGTAGATACCGAACTTAACGCCTGCCAACGGCTTGCTGTCGTCGCCGACCTTCTTGATCTTCAATGCGCCGAGCGCCGGAGTATTGACGCCAAAGCTCGCGGTCGCCACAACTTGCGCGGTCGTGGCGCACAAAAAGATTTTTTGCAGGGAATCGTTCGACGGGATGTATGCCGTGATATTGTCCAGCGATCGAGTATCTTTACCGGTTGCACTGATCGTGAACGTCTTGTCCGCAGCGCTCACGGGTGCGGTGATCGTCAACTGCTCGGTCTTGTTGCCTGTATATCCGGTGACAGTAACACCGGAGGGGAGACTAGAGGTATCGAGCGTATAGCCGCTGTTGATATTCGTCAGCTTGACCGTGGTTTTGCCAGTGAAGTTGTCACCGCTCTTGCTGAGTGTCAGTGATGCAGGCGTGAACTCGATATTATGACTGAGCTTCTTTTTGTCGCGCGCCATTTGGAGCAGCTCGTCCGCCCAGGTCAGAACGTGCTCGTAACCTTTCTTGGCACGGATCGCGTCCGGATGCGTCTTCCTGTTCGTGAAGCTGTACGAACCGGGCTCGCCGTTCTCGCTGAGCCAGAAACGGATCGCATTCGCGGTTGCTTGGCGAGCTTCATCCTCCGTGAAACCATCCGGGGTATTGCAGGGATAGCCGTACATGAGGATCGTCTGCAGACCGGCAAGCGTGTTCGTACCGAACACAGAGGATGGTGCTGCGGGAGAATAAGTATCGCTGTGCGGATTTCCGTCTGTATGCTCAATGCAGTAACAGACCTGACCGGTCGACTTGATCCAATGCTTCGGCGTGTTCAGATCCTTCCACTTTCCACCCGAATAGTATTCGAAGTAATCGAAGGCGGAGTTCGTCTGGGACTCAATTTCGACAGTCGCTTTGGTTTCTCCGGTATCCGCAGATGCCAAAGCAGGCGCGAAAGAGAGCAGCGTAATCAGGCACAATGCCAGTGCCAGGAAACGGGTGATTGTTCGCTTCATGTTTCTTTCCTTTCTTCTTCAAAAAATTACTCCCGATCTTTGATCGGAAGTGTTGTCCTCATATTGGCAATCGCAGAATCTGCATTTGCCGGTTTTGGGGCTATATCCCGGACAGACAAGGCAGGAATCGCCTTTGATTTCCCGCGGGCTCTTGTCAAAGTTCGGGATCTGCTGCATAAGTCGTTCGTAGAATTGATGTTCTCCTGATGTGAAATACATGGGTTCTGATCGTTTCCCTACGGAAACGATTCTCCTTCCGGTTCGGAGGCAAGGAGGAGATTCACCTGCTGCGCCGTGATGCGAAGGAACTCTTTCCATACCTCCGGAATTGCTGCAAATGCCCGAATTGATCTCGGCATCCGGACGTGCCATATCTGATACAGGTATCGGATGATCGAAAAGCAAGCGTCATATTCCCCGGAATCTTCGCAGGCGACGAAGTACCGCCGAAAGTCCGGCGAGAAGGAGTCACTGATATTCACCGCCAGTTCAACCGCTTCTCCGCGAAGTCGCATTGTGTCCGGTTGATTACTGACCAAATACTCCTTGGATTTCAGAAATCTCGTTGCTTGCTCCAGATCCATGCGATCATCCGATTCGATCTCTGTTGCTGGAAGATGCTTCATATTCGTTATCGCTCCTGTTCCTGCGTTCTATCCTCTCTTGCCTGCCACTGCTGACGATATCGTTCCATCCATTCATAGATCTTTTGTTCCATCTGCTTGCCGGTTGTTCCGGCGGGGAAGAACTTTTCGATCGTATTGAACCGGAATGTGATGGTTTCGTACATGGGCTTTTGAACGGTTAAAACATCGACGATTCGTTTATCGTTAATTTTCTTTTCGGCTGCCATCTTTTTCAGCTTTTGTGCCTGAGACAGTGACGGCGCGGTTTCTTCGCGCTCCATAACCTCTTGGACAATCGCTTGGTCGGCAGGATCGAGATAGGAGATTTCTACTGCCGGGTTAAATGAGATTCTTTTCTCGTCAACAGCGGTTTGTAATGCGGGGATTAGGCGGTTTAAGCGTATATAACGTTGAACTTGACGAGCACTATCATCGCTTTTACTGCCGATTATGCTGGCTGTTTCACTTTTAGATTTCCCGCCTTCTTGTAACTTCCCGCCAAGTTGGCGGGAAGTTGCAAGATCTGATCTATAACCTTGTCTGCGTAAAGCATCCATTTTGAGTTCATACGCTCTCGCCTTCTCCATATCAGACAGTTCTTCTCTCTGCCTGAGATTGCTGTCAACCATGAGGATCACGGCGGTGTCGTCGTCAACCTCGCGGATAAAGCTCGGAATCTTCATAATGCCGGCTTGACGGCACGCCTCTACGCGGTTATGCCCGGAAATGATTTCATACGTTCCGTCATCCTTCGGACGGACAACGATCGGGGAGATTACGCCGTTCTCCTTGATGCTCTCGACCATCTTGTCCATTTCTTCTTCCGTGTACGAATGAAACGGCTGATTAGGGAAGGGGAGAAGCATGTCGATGTCCAGCTCCAACGGTCTGCCGTCCGGTTCGGGTTCTTCTACGCCGTACATATCTTCATATGTCAGCGGCTTGAACCGGTCTTTCTTGCTTTCAGTTTCTTCCATTCGCAAGCACCTCTTCTACAAGGCTTGCGTATGCTCTCGCCAAATGATTCCATGACATATATTCGAGCAAACTCATTCCGCGCGCGGATGCTTCGGATGCTTTGACAGACGTAGGCAGCTCTGTCTGAAAGACCTTGCTGCCATATCTGAGCCGAAGGTTCTTTGCGTTCGTGCGCTTTGCGATGGAGATGTCGTTCCGTCTGACGATCACGATTCCCTCCAAGGAAAGAGAGGGATTCATTTTTCTCTGTACGTCGGTCATAGCGGCAACGATCTGTTCGACGCCTTCAACACCGAAGAACTCCGGATCGACAGGGATCATTACGCTGTCGGCGGCAACGAGCGCGTTCAGAGTCATGAGACCGAGACTCGGCGAACAGTCGATCAAGATGACGTCGAAATACTGACGTAGCGTATTCACATATCTGCGCAGATAAAAAGGCGCGTCGAGATCACCTTTCAAAGAGTGCTCAAATGCGTCGAGCTGCTTGTTGGCGGGCATGACGCTGATCTTTTCGTATCTTGCGGTCAGGATTCCTTTGGTGGGATTGGTGAGGATGCCCTTCTGAATATTGAGCAGGGCGTCTCGGATGGTAAACTGATTACGCGCTTTCGTTTTGCATCCCAGCCCCCGGCTCAAATTGCCCTGTCCATCGAGATCAATCAAAAGCACCCGCTTGTTATGCTTTGCGAGACCTGCGCCGACGTTGATGGCGGTTGTCGTTTTTGCAACGCCGCCCTTTTGATTCACGATTGCGATCACTTTTGTCATTCCTTTTTCCTCAATTCTTAATGATAAAAGTGCTGTTTCGAGCCGCCGTTCTCGCGCATGTTCTCTCGAACCCCCGCATCCCGCCGGGCCGCCCAATGCTGTGATGCGTTCAAGGCGGAAGTATCATTCTGCTGTTACCCGAAACTGGCTTATTCGATTGTTAAGGTATCGGGCGCTGTTTTTGCCCTTCACTTATCAATCCAACAAAGCACTCAAAAACCGACAATTCACAAATGCACGGACGAAAAGCAGGGGATATGGACTATATGGAATCTATGGACAGAGAGCGACACATACAAAAATGGGAAAAGCAGATTTCATGGGCTTTTTGAACAGAAATGAATTGCGTTTTATTTCAAAAGTTAGTCAAAAGTTAGTCAAAACCAAAAAGTGAGGCAAAATGAGCACAAATAGAGGAGGAAAGTCGGGGCTCAATTTTGACTAAAAAAAGTTAGTCAGAAAATTTGACTAACTTTTTGGAAATGAAAAAAGCCCTAAATTAGGGCTTTTTCTGGCGTCCCCGGCGCGATTCGAACGCGCGGCCTTTCGCTTAGGAGGCGAATGCTCTATCCTGCTGAGCTACGGAGACATATGTGATTTTCAAAGATAGGCCTCCCGCTTAGGAGTTGTATTCCGACAATCTGTTAATTATGCCCTAAAACGCTGAAAAGTGCCTGTTTTAGGACGTTTTTTCAATTCCACATACCCTCGTTTTACTCCATATAGTCCACAAAAAGGTCATTTTGTCCACCCGAATGTTAGTCAAAAGTTAGCATTGAGGCAAATACAATGGAATTAGGGATTACTACTGTTGATAAAGCAATTTCTCAAATCAACAACTATACACATTTCCTTTTGGGAAACGGGATAATTGCGGATGTTTTTGATGAATATGGATGGCAAAACTAAAGTATCATAAAAAACAGCATTTGGTGCCTTGTAGTGTAAAGAAGAACCCATACCGGGTGTCGTTTGAATCACCACGAGGGGTTATATTTGAGATAGATGAAGAAGTACGCGTGATGGCAAAACCAATACAAAGGTCTGCAATGTCACCGCGTTTTACATATGGTTTTGCAAAAGTAACAAAAATCGATGGAAATAACATACAAATCAAACTAAAGAACAGAGAAGTGGTTAGTGAAAATAATAAGTATAGTGTCGAGATACCGCCTAAAAGTTTCAAAAAGAAATAATTAATAAACACTATCTTTAGTACATCACAGATTGAATAAGGAAAATATACGAATCATTTTTGCAAATAATGGTCTCTTAAAGAATAGAAGGGAGTCCCTTATAGATTCTTCTCATGAATGAACCGTAACGCTATGCTACACAATAAGGAGCGTTGAGTTATGGAACATGAGAGCGAATTGAGGCTGCTTGCGGATGCGATCCGGCAGGCAAGAATCGAAAAGAGAATCTCGCAAGAGAAGCTTGCAGAGATGCTGGATGTCTCGACAACGCACGTCAGACATATCGAGAGCGGGCATCGAAAACCTTCTATCGAAAAGTTGGTTTCGCTGTGCCAGATTTTGGACATCTCATTCGATCAGGTGTTGAAAGGTCAACCGCGTCCGGCAGCGACCGCGTCTGAGCGCGTTTTGAATTGCATGGAGAATGTGTTTTCAGAGGAAGAGCGGAACCTGATAGCTGATTTGATCGAGGCGGCAGCAGACAAAAGAACAAGCAAATAACAGATAGCGTACTGATCCAAAAGGCATTCTTTTAGGATTAGTGTGCTTTTTGTTCGACAAAGATAGACAAAACCTAACAATCTTTTCTAAAAATAGTGAATGGACTTTTCATGAACCGATGGTGTTTTAGTTAGTAGATGGGTTCATGTGAGTCCCAAAGGAATCCCATGGCTAAATCCATCATGGACTTCATCGAGGAGAACTACAAGGACCTTCTCACCTTCGCCATTAAGCTAAGCGGAAATTGGGCGGATGGCGAAGATGTGTTGCAGACAGTCGCGGCGAAGATTTGTGCCAAACAGGATGATCTGAAGGATCTTGCGTATTGCAAGTCGTATTTGATGACGTGCATTCGCAATGCAACGTTCAATTTGAAGCGAACGAAAGCGAGACAGCGCGTGGCTGATGTGGATTTTGAAAAGCTGAAAGAAGTTCTTCCCGATTCCAGACCGAAGCGGGAATTTGAAGTCGTGGAATGGATCGAGTCGCTGGAGGAGCATTTAAGCTACTACAATGAAGAATCGAGAAAGGCGTTTATCGCATACTATGTAGATCAAGTGCCGTTAGAGGAGGTTGCAGCTTCACTTGGGCTGACGAAGCGACAGACGACCAAGAAGTTTGAGAGCATGCGTAATTATTTGAAGCGGCATTATAAGCATCTGTCCATACAACTGAGTGTTTTGCTGTCGATGTAAGAAAGGAGCATTGCCGATGAAAATGACAAGATTGGAATGGCGATACCTGCAAAGAATCGCGTTGGACCACCCATATTATGATACGCACAAGCCTCCGCTCAGCGATGCGGAAGCAAGAGCGATCATGGAGGCGAACAATACGATGACCGGCAGGGAATTCGTTGATTCCATCTATGCAAAACTCGGCATGACCCGACCGGTCAAGGAAAAGAAACGCCTTGCATGGCTTCGTGATATTGGCGAATTCTTTGCTATTCCGCCGATCCGCAAGGTCGCGATCGCCGTGCTGGTCGTCGTTTTAATGACAGTCTTCTTTGCCGCAACCCCCGCCGGCCGCGCGATCGCAGAGAGCGTGATACAGTATTTTGCAACACTGTTTAGCGATGGGAGGTTGGGCGTAAATCAAAACGATAAGGATCATTTGCTGTTGTTGACCGAGAACAAAGATTATGTAGGACGAGAAGAACCGGATAATAGTGACGATCTGGAAAACGGAGTATCAATAGATTCATTTGATGCATTCACTAGGGCTACTGGAAAAGCACCAATTGTGTTACCTTTATCATATACGGAATTATACTATGAATATGACGAAATGGTCGATTATCTAGTACTATATGCGTTTTATGAAACACAAGGTGGTGAAATCATTACATATCAGATTTGGGATACTGAAGATTGGGTAAGTTCCACCTCGACAGGGTTCATCGCTTTTGATATGGATGAAACCATCTATTATTCACTCGAGGGACAAGATAAGATAGTCATTAAAAAGATCAATAAAGACTCAATCTTCACTATAGTATCAAAAGGAAGCTTTGCTTTGGATGATCTAATCAACATGCTAAAACACGAGTAAAATAAGGCGAGTGCATATGCAGCGCTCGCCTGTTCAATTATGCCTAAATTGTATAAGTCTTTTCGTAAGAATATGTTACCCCATCTGCTGTATATGTAAGTATCAAATGATATGTACCTGATGAAAGAGTAACATCTTTATTCAAACTTATTAGTATGCTTGAAGATGTTTTATAGATCGAAGCAATTGAGGTGTATGATACATTATACAGTGTAAGTCTTGCAAATACGGAGACTTCTTCTGGATTATTGATTTTTGCCCACATCCTGTAAGTTGAGCCAGAAATATGCTTTAAACCAAACGATGCACCAATATCCGCTCGTATTTGCGGTATGTTTGCAGTGCTATCTGCCAATGTCGGCACAGTTACCATCATGCACATCAGAAGTGCAAGCGCGATACATAAGACTTTTTTTCTCATAAGAACCTCCAAAAAATGAATTTGGGTTACCCCGAATACTATAACACCGCAAGCAGCATAAAAGTCCGCTCCGAAATCGAAGATCTCCTTTGATTTTAAAAATATATTTTTTTCGCAATGGACTTTTTCCGCATCTGCGGTATCTTAATATATGAAGCGTCAGGATATATCATATAGAAAAGACGCTCGGAAGGGGATTTATAATGAGAAGAAAGACGATCAAAGCGATGATGTGCGTCGCCATAACGCTGGTAATGGCGTTTGTGAGTTATGTAGCCGTCCCGGCGAAAGCGATTGCGGAAGAGACGGAGCAAGCACAGCGCGCCGAAGCGATCGAAGCCTATGCGAACGCAAACGCCTTTTCTCAGGACAATGCGCCTGCGTACAGCCCGCTGGTTGGCGAGCTCTGCGAGGAACGCGACGAAAGCATGAAAACGTTCCGCAGAGCGGACGGCGCGCAGGAAGCGGTCCTCTACAGCGACCCGGTCCACTATCGCAGGGACGGTGCATGGGAATCCATCGACAACACGCTGGAGCTTGTCGCGCTGGAAGACGGAACGCAGGTCTACCGAAACAGAGCGAATGATTTTGTCGTGTCCTTTTCTCCTTCCTTTCAAGCGGAAAACCTGATCACAGTTGCATCCAAAGGATATGTTCTTTCGTGGCGGTTCACGGAGGACGTGCCTTTTGCGCAGGAATATGCCACGCTTCCGATCGCGGACGCCGAGGCCGAGATCATCGAGAGGGAACACAGAAAGCCGGAAACGGACGAGGAGCGGGATGACGCGCTGCGCTTCCCGGAGGAGCTTTCCTCGGAGATCGCGTATACGGATCCGGAAACGGGCCTGAACGTGCGCTATATCTTGTCCGGCAAGCGCCTTTCCGAGCAGATCGTTCTGGAGCATGCGCCGGAGAAGGTGTTGGCGTATGCCTCCCTGTTGTCGACGAACGGACTGAAGGCGGAGGAGAAGGACGGGATCATCACATTGACGGATGAAGCGGGCCAGCCCGTGTTCGAGCTTTCACGGCCGGTCATGTTCGACGCAAACGGCGAGGAAAGCGAGGAGATCAAGATCCGCCTGACCGAGACGGAAAACGGATACGTCTACACGCTGATCCCTGATGAAAAATGGCTGCAGGATGAGAATCGCGCTTATCCCGTGACAGTCGATCCGGATATCCGGATCCCGTTTGCCGGAAACGTCGAGGATACCTATGTTAACAGCAGTTACCCGAATACCAATTACAGCAGCAGCGTCGATATCCGAACGTCACAGTCCGGATACCGTACGCTGATTAAGATCAGTAACCTTCCCGATTTGCAAAGCGGGGACATGGTTCTGGATGCGGCCATTCACCTAACGAGAAGCAACGAGGATCCCAATTATTACAATACCCTGACGACCGGCTATCAGATCACGGATGCTTGGACCGTCGGCACCGTCACGTATAATGACATACCGCCCTATGAGGACACTGCGGCGACCTTCGGAATTGCTGCGCGCGTGAACTATACGACCGATTTTGACATCACATCGCTGGTGAGGGGCTGGTACGACGGAACGATCACAAACTACGGTCTTCTGTTCAAATCGCAGAATTATGTCATCTTCCGCTCGTCCGAGTACACCGGACAGGCGTCAAGGCGTCCGTCGCTCAGCATCGTTTACCGCAATACGACCGGTCTGGAGAGCAACTGGACTTATTACAGCCAGAGCGCAGGCCGTGCGGGCACGGGCTCGGTGAACCTTGCGTCCGGCAACCTGACGTGGACGCTGCCCGACGGCGGGATCAACAACGGCGTGCTGCCGATCTCGCTCTCGCATGTATACAATGTCAATGATATGGATGCGGAAATCGGCTACGGTTGCGGCTGGCGTCTGAACTATGCGCAGACGCTGGTGCGCGTTCCGCTCGAAAACGACGAAACGACCGTCGTCTATTACGAATATACGGATGGAGACGGTACGCGGCATTACTATAAGGAGCAGAACGGGGCGTACGTCAACGAGTTGGACAAGGACAGCAAGCTGGCCTTTTACAACAACGATACGCGCGCGGAGATTACCGACAAGGGCGGAAACAAGCTCGTGTTCGAGCTCTTTACCTCCGGCTCCGGCAGTTCGCTGGAGCAGAACGGCCGGCTTATACGGATCGAGGACGCAAACGGCAACAAAACGCTGATCGAATACCTGACCCCCAATGCGTGGTCGCTTCGTATCAGCAAGATCAAGGAGCAGCTCAACGGGCAGACGGACTGCGATGAGATCGCGCTGCACTACGACGCGAATCTGTTCCTGCACGATATCGAGCTGCCGAACGGGCTGGATGTCACGTATTCCTATTCGATCAATAACGACCTGTCCGGCGCAAGCTATACCGACGGAAACGCCATCGTTTTCAACTACTCCGCACACCGCCTTGCCAAAGCGACGAATATCGACGGCTATAATCTGCGCTACGTCTTTAACAGCCGGAACGGTGTTCGCATGGTAACGGAATACCAGGGCAATACGGAGGGACAGAATCTCCTGTTTGGCTACGGCCGCAGCAAGGCGGTCGTCACGGACAGTCTGGACCGCAAGACCGTCTATATGATGGATTCGTTCGGGCAGCCGATCTCCGTTACCGACGCAAAGGGCAGAGCCATGTTTGCCGCGTACAACACGGCGGAGCAAACCGTTACGCAGCTGTCCGCCGTGTCCAAGCTGCAGAATACCGTGGTGAACCTCCTCAAGAATCACGGCTTTGAACAGAGTTCCTCCGAGGATCAGTGGACGGTCAGCGGCTCCGGCGTTTCAATCGACTCCACCGTGCGCAAGGAGGGCCGCCGCAGTCTGAAGGTCACGAACGCTTCCGGCACGCGGACGATCGTGCAGACGGTTTCCGTGACGTCCGGCAAGACGTACACGCTCTCGGCCTATCTGAAGGGCGCAGGCAGCGCGCAGGTGCAGGCCGTCACGGGCGCGCAGACCTTTACGGGCGAGTTGACGGCGGCGAACTCGAACGAATGGAAGCGCATGTCCGTCACCTTCACGGCGACGTCCGGCAGCGCGACCGTGTCGATCATCGTGCCGTCGGGCAGCGGAACGCTGAACGTCGATTCGGTGCAGCTGGAGGAGACGGGTACGCCGAGCCGCTACAACATGCTTGAAAACAGCGATTTCCGGTACGGCACAACATCCTATCAGCGCAACAATACAAACGACAACGGCATTGTCACGCTTTCCAACCCGTGGGGACGGCCCGATACGCTTTCCGATCAGGCGTACCGCTTCGGCTCGCAGATGACGGCCGAATCGTATCTGTCGCAGACGATTTCCGTCGCGGGCAGCGAGGGGGACACCTACTCCTTCGGTGCATGGGTAAAATCCACGTCGCCGACGCAGTCGACGCAGTGGTACAACTACGGAACCGGCACACCGCCTTCGATCCATAAGGTCACGATCGGCGGAAAGTACCTGCTCGTGGAGTTTTTGAACAGCAACGGGGAGACGATCGGCTCCTCCGCGATCGGCTTTGCCGTCGATACGAGCGAATGGCAGTTCGCAAGCGGCGCGGCCGTCGCGCCCGGCAATTACGCCAAGATCCGCATCACGGCGTTGGTCCGGTTCTGCGTCGGGGAAACGCTGATCGACGGCATGCAACTCTATCGCGAGACGTTCTCGCAGGCGTACGCGTACGACAGTGAAGGCAATCTGACCGGCTATACCTCGCTGATCGGGCAGGAAAACAGCTTCGAGTACGACAACGACAACAACGTTACCAGCAGCACCGACCCGCGCGGAAACGAGACGACGTACACCTACTACACCGGCACGCACAACGTCAAGACGTCGAAAACGCAGGAAAACGTCCGGACGCGGTATGCGTATGATACCATGGGGCTGGTCAATCAAACCCGCGTCGGCTCCGATACGGCATACATCGAAACGAGCGCCTCGCGCAACGACAGCGGCCTCACGACCACGATCACCGACGCCCGCGGCAAACAGGTCCAGTATGCCTACGATTCCGACACGCGCCAGAATACGAAGATCACCGATCCGAACGGCAATGAAACCTATTTCGTATACGGCGACGAAACCGAAATGCTGCGCTTGAACGAGATCAAGGCGGCGGACGGCGGCACGGTGCGGTATGGCTACGATCAATACGGTATGCTGCAGACCATCACGGTCGGCGAATACGTCAACGGCGTTTGGACGCCGCACAACCGCTACGTCCTGTCCTACGACGCATGGAACCGTCCGGAGACGACGCAGGTCGGCAGACCGAACACCGAGACGACGCTCTCGACCAACACCTACGATGTATACGGCAAGCTGATCACCGCGGCATATGCCAACGGCTTATCGGTACGCTATGTGTATGACGATCTCGACCGGGTCAAAAAGATCTATCAAAAGAACGGAAACACCCTGGAAGAACTGACCTACGAGATGATCTACAACGGTGACGGCGATCTATACGAAATCCGAAACTTCCGCACGGAGAGGGCGAGCTTCTTTGCCTACGATCATGCGGGACGGTGCATGGAAAGTCTGGAGCGCTCGTTTACCTGCACCTACGAGATCGTTTATGATGTAGACAACATTCCTTTATACAAGGAATACACCGTGACGTCATACGGTACGGTCATCTCCTCGTATGCGTACCAGTACGACGTCTGCAACAACCTGACCAAGCTGACCTGCGCGGTCGCGGGCAGCACATGGAGCACGGTCTATACCTACGACGGCGACAACCGGCCCAAGACGACGACCCTGCAGAACA